>JBDTUW010000517.1:0-3950 GCA_040007555.1 Acidobacteriota bacterium
GTCGGGCGAACATTTCCGCCGGACCTTTCCATTCTTCGCGGGTGACCTGGCCGTCTTTATTCTGGTCCATTCGGCCGAAACCCCTGTGACCGCGCGCCCCGCGATTGAGCCTGCCGGCCTTCATTTCATCCCGGGTCAAAAACCCATCGCTATTTGCGTCCAGTTTCGCGAAGACTTCTGCATTACGTGTCCATTCAGTACGCGAGATCTTGCCATCCCTGTCGGCATCGATCTTTGCCAAACGGTCGCCATGCTGTCCTTGACGGCCACCGCGTCGTTCCCCTCTGGCACCTCTGGCACCATCCGCCATTCGACCGGGGGTCTCTGTTTTTACTTCCGGCTGAGTTGGCGTTTGCGCCAGCACAACAAGCATCGTTGCGCTTGCGATCACCATTGTCATCCCAATCACCCACAGTGAAATCTTTCTCATTAAGAACTCCTCCTCGAAAAGTTTTCGACCAATCCCGTTTTCGATTCTCCATTGAAAAAGGGGTCGATTGGAGCAACACGCTTGATTGGTCTCTTATCAGATGCAAGAGCGCGCTTGAAAGTCGAAAAAAGAAGTTCGATCATGCCGTTGATGATCGAAAATCAGGCTTATGCGGTAGTTGCGGATGGTCTCGAAAAACGTTACGGGTCACTCCTCGCGGTGAATTCCGTAAGTTTCACCGTGAGTTATGGTGAAGCGTTCGGACTTCTCGGGCCCAACGGCGCCGGCAAATCCACGATCATGAGAATGATCTATTGCAGGATAGCGCCCAGCGGCGGGGTGCTGCGAGTTGGCGGTCTCGATGTCCTCGAGGATACGAGGGAGATCAAGACGCGTGTCGGCGTCGTTCCCCAGGAAAACAATCTCGACCCTGATCTCAATTTGATCGACAACCTGCTGGTCTATGCCCGGTACTTCCGCATCCCGCGCCGCAAGGCCGAGAAACGCGCCGAAGAACTCCTCGACTTCGTAAATCTCTCCGATAAGCGGGACTCGCGAATTGAAGCGCTCTCCGGAGGCATGAAAAGGAGGGCGATGATCGCGCGAGCCCTCCTCAACGAGCCATCGCTGCTGGTGCTGGATGAGCCGACGACGGGACTCGATCCGCACGTGCGGCACTTGCTCTGGGACAAACTGCGGGAGCTGCGCGGACAGGGGCTGACAATTCTGCTTTCGACGCACTATATGGACGAGGCAGAGAAGCTCTGCGACCGCCTGCTGGTGATCGATCACGGGCTCATTCTGGTGAGCGGCTCTCCGCGCGAACTGATCGCGCAACACGCGCTGCAATTCGCACTGGAAGTACGAGGCTGCCACGGTCGGAGCCTGGTCTCGGGCTATGGTGCTCGGGTGATTGCCGAGCAACGAGGGTCAACGCACTTCTACTTCGCCGCATCACCGGATATTCTTTCCTCGCTCATGCGCAATTATGACGACTGTGAGACGCATCTGCGTCCATCAAACCTGGAGGATGTATTCCTGCGCCTGACCGGAAGTGAAGGGCTCAATCAAGCCGGTTCTGAGGCGTGAATCGCACGTTCTGCGACGCGACCGCCGGAGCACAAACCGGGCGATTCTCTATGAAAGAAAGAGGGAGGGAGGGATTTGGACCTAAGCACCCGGCCCCCGAACGCCGGATGATTGGTTACCTCCACGACAGTGTGTTAAGATTCCACAGCTTTTCCAGGTGTTGAGTCCCGACCCCTTCAGTTCTGCCTAAGTTGCTTTGCTAAAGAGACCGGCGAAATGAACGATCGGATTGTAGATACGCGCGCTCCTGATGACTGGTCGCACGAAATGAAGCGCGACTGGGACGATCGGGCTCGTCGCGATGCCAAGTGGTTTATCAACCCATTCCGTTTCCAACAGACGGACTCCGAGTTCGACGAATCTGGTCAGGCGGCCGTCGAGAATCTTGTCCTTGAAGATCTTGACCTTTTGGCGCCCGACGTCGACACAAAGTCACTGCGAGTCCTTGAACTCGGTTGTGGGATTGGCAGAATGACGCGATTTCTCGCCCAGGCGTTCGGCGAAGTCCACGCCACTGACGTTTCGGGTGAGATGATTCGACAGGCTCAAGCCCGCCTCGGCGATCTCGACAACATTCATTTCCACGAAACTAGTGGATACGATTTCGCCGCGCTTCCCAGCGAGCACTTTGATCTCGCCTTCTCTGCATTCGTCTTTCAACATGTACCGAGCGCAGAAATAATCAGCTCGAACCTTCGAGATGCGTATCGGCTGCTTAAGCCCGGGGGCTGCTTCAAGTTTCAGACAAACAGCCTTACTGCCTTTGACTTCGAAGAGATCGAGAAGGACACGTGGATGGGTGCATCTCTGCCTGAGAGCGCAATCCGCCGCCTCGCTGAAGACGTTGGCGCGCAGATACTGAGCCTCGCCGGCAGCGGCTCGCAACGGTGCTGGACAATATTGCGGAAACCTTCAGTGGACAAAGCCCCGGTAGCGCTTTCCGGCCCGCTTCGCATAGTTTTTCATGGGTTAACGGATCGACCCTCCCAAAAGGAGATACCGATCAACGGCGCTCATGGGTCGCTTACTTTGCTGGTGAGCGGACTCGATTCTGCGGCGGTTGATTGCAATTCTGTCTGCGCTGATGTCTCAGGACTCGAGGTTCTCCCGCAGTACGTGGGTCCGGTGCGAAAGCGGTTTCTCGAAGCAGCGCGCTCGGTTGATACGGTCCCACTTGGTTCACTAACCCGGATCGATTTGAGGCTACCGGTTGGAGCGCCAGAAGGCGCGGCTGAGGTGCGGATTCAGCTCACCAGCGGTGAGGCATCACCGCCAGTGCGTGTAGCATTCATCGTTCCTCAACCCGTGATTCCGCGAATTGTAGTGCTCGCCGAGGCCGCGAATGGTGGCAGCAAGGTTCGCCTTGGGGGCGCTGAGTCGGTCCTTCGGTTGGACGTCGAAGGGCTGGACGAAACCGCCGATTGCGGCAACATTCGTATCAAGATCGGTGACCGTATTCTTAAACCCAACATGGTTGCCGTGATCGACAAGGGCGGCCTTCATCGCATCGAGGTCCAGCTTCCGGGTAACCTCACTGTCGGCCAGAGCGAAGCCCGGCTATATTTTGGAACCATCGAATCACCGCCAGTCAGTCTCGAGGTGCTTCCCGCCGGCGACTCCGCCTGAACCCCTCGCCTCTCCAAATCCCAAGAATCAGGACCTGATCATGCTGGCTCTGGCTCAAGTCAACTTTGGAGATCTCGTGCGCGTGTGGCGGCGCAATTATGACGTTTACATCCGGCTCTGGAAGACCGAGTTGATTGCGCCCCTCTTCGAGCCGATCTTTAGCATCATCGGATTTGGATGGGGTGTCGGATCGCTCGTTGCTGGGCGAGTGATGGAAGTCCCGTACCTGACTTTTGTCGGGGCGGGTTTACTGGCATTTACTGCGTTAGTGCGAGCGCTTTTTGAGTGCACGTATGGGTCGTACTTTCGCATGGTCTATCAGTCGACCTTTGATGCGATTCTGTCGACGCCGGTCGAGGTAGAGAGTCTCGCTGCGGGTGAGATAGTTTGGGGCGCGACTAAGGCGCTCCTGGATGGGATTTTTGTGCTTGGAGTGCTCGCGTGTTTTGGCGCGATCCTGTCGCCATTCGGGCTCCTGATTCCGCTCATCATTGCGCTCGGTGCGCTGTGGATGGCGGCGCTTTCGCTATGGGTGACTTCGCGGATCAGCGATATCAACGAATACAATTTCTTCCTGGCGTTTGTTTTTTCATATCTTTGGATTTCAGGCGCGTATTTCCCACTCGAGCGGCTGCATTGGACGGTGCAGGTGATTGCGAGGGTTGTTCCGGTGACAGGCGCGATCGATGTGTCGAGAAATCTGATGATCGGAAGACTGGACTGGAGCGACGCCGTCGAAGTCGGCTATCTGATCGCAGCGACGCTGATTGCGTGTGAGATGGCGCTTCGGTCGTTGAGACGGCGG
>JBDTUW010000518.1:0-3943 GCA_040007555.1 Acidobacteriota bacterium
TGAGGCTCCTATCTATCCTATCGCGTGAGTCTTCCTTCCTTCTGCGCCAAATTCATTGACTAAAGGCCGTGATCCATATTAAAGTCGCCGTTCGAATGTTCCAGAGGCGTCTATTATTTACGTTGCACGGAACGCTCGCGAGCGCTTTCTTTGAGTGCGAGCGCGAGATAATATCTTGGTGCTGCCTCGGCATGAGGTTTCCTTTACGGTCAGGGTGAGGCTCTAGATCCATCCCCACCTTAGCATTGCCGCACCCATTCAACGGGTAACAGAAGAGCTCGCCCCCAGCTCTTGGCCGGTGGTTCGTATCCTGGAGGCTTATCAATGAAAACTTTCGCAACCGTTTCTCGGTCGCTTCGTGGGATGACCGCAGGGATGGCGCGAATAGCGTCCGCCATTGCTCTCATCGCCCTCTGCACTCTCGTTTCTCAATCGGCTCTGGCCGCTCCCGACTCCAAATTTGGTGAACTCGTCACCGGTAAAGGTGTCACCGTTAATGGTACGCCCGCCAACGGTGGCCTGACCGTCCTCTCCGGCAGCCGGATCAAGGTTCAGCCCGAAGGACGGGCCATCGTCAATCTCGGTAGGGTTGGTCGCGTCATGCTCGGCTCGGAAGCCGATGTCGTGCTCAACTTCGCTGATGGCAAACTGACCGGTGAGCTGCTCACGGGATGGGCAACCGTCACTGCTCCGAAGGGCGTCGAAATCGCCATCAAGACCGCCGATGGGATCGCGGCCTCCGATGGCCAGAACGCCTCGGTCCTCCGCATCGATCTGACCGGTGGCACTACCAGAGTCGAATCGCAATCGGGCGCTAAACTGACCGACGGTCAGAAGACCGAGTTCGTCGCCGCCGGCGAGGAAGTAGAGTTGAGCCACGTCGATGGTGTCTTCAATGTCGCGCGTCGAACGCTGGAAGCTTCTGCGCCAGCCCGTGTTATCGAAACCGCCAGTCTTGGCGAAGTGATTTCCGCGAGCGTTCGCGGCGCCATCGAGAGTGTGGTTCTCGACCGCACGCTGTCGGCTCCATCACGCACTGCGCCGA
This sequence comes from Acidobacteriota bacterium, assembly GCA_040007555.1. Classification (GTDB taxonomy): domain Bacteria; phylum Acidobacteriota; class Blastocatellia; order RBC074; family RBC074; genus JANNRD01. The sequence goes on from JBDTUW010000518.1 coordinate 1,046, forward strand.
ACGAGGACATTGCTCGTCGCGGGTTCGAGAGCGACACTCGAGGCACCCAGTTGACTCAGCAGGAGGCCGTCACCTGCGGCGATTTCATGGAGTTCTGCGGTGGTCTCGAAGTTGGCTGCGTGATCCTTCCCCAGATCATCAAAGCCAAGGCCGGATGCACCTTGAGCTTCATCATCAAGAGCCAGAACGTGCAGATTCCGGCGCACGTCACAATCAAGCCCTTTATGAATAGCGCCTGTTTCCGGCTGACCCCGATGTACCCGCAGATAGTGACACTCAATCCGGGTCAGGGTTATGTCGGCCAGATCAACGCAAACAGCTGTCCGAAGAATGCTTATCAGTATGCGCAGAACACGTTGATCGTCATCGACAGTGATACCTGCGGAACGTCCTACATCAGGGTTGAATGGGCGACACCGTGTAAATAGGGAGGAAGGGATCAGGGGGCAGGGGTTACAGACCTCTTACGACTGACCCTGACCCCTGATCCCTGGCCCCTTTTGCTTTCAACACGAGGAGCTGACGATTACAGGTAGTGGGAAGAATCCCTCCGGGCCCCAGTTCTTCCCACGTTCTTCTCTGAAATAATCTCGGTAGCAATGAAAGTCGAGTTTCCACTTGGCCAGCCCGCCAGGATTTTCCTGGCGGTGCTGGCCTCAATTTTGTCTCTGGTACTGGCATATTTTGCCGCTTCGAATTTTGTCGTAAATGCCCTCCTGACTCCTGCCGTCTCCCTGAGTCGAAGCGAGGTCCAATCCGGGATCACTTATTTCCCCCGGTCGCCAGGTCTGCAGGCACTCTTTGCCTCGATCGAACTGGCTGAAGATCGCGATCCCGAGGCCGCTGCCGGACGCGCTGAAAGCGCCGCCACGCGAGCCGTCAACCTGAATCCCCGTCGATACGACTACCGTCTTCTCGTAGCGCTTGCGCGCGAAATGAAGGGTGACCGCCCTGGCGCCGAGCAGGCCCTGCGAGAAGCACTCGCGCTTGCGCCCAACCGTGTCGAGACACACTGGCGCCTCGCAAACGTTCTGCTTCGGCAGGGCAAGCTTGATGAGTCGCTGCCCTTCTTTAGCCAGGCCGTCAGCGCTCGACACGTGCTGCTGGCACAAACGCTTGCGCTCCTGTGGGACGTCTCAGGCGGGAAGGTCGACAAGATGCAGGCTGCGGTCGGAAACAGCCCAAAAGGCCAGCGTGATCTCGCCTTCTTCCTGGTGCAGCGCGGCTTGCTGAGTGATGCAGTGAGGGTATTCAATCACATTCGTCGCGAGGATCGGTTGGCTTCCGACGAGAGCGGCACATTTGTCACGGCTCTCCTCAATGCGGGACAACTCGATCTGGCGCGAAACATCTGGGGCGAAATGGTCACGGAAAACAGTGAGGACCTGAGACACACGATCTTCAACGGCGGCCTCGAGCGAGATGTGCGCCCTGGGTTTGAACAGTTCGACTGGAACCTGACTGAAAACGGATTTATGCGGGCGACGCTATCCGCCGGAACCGCGCATTCGGGTGTGCGCGCGCTGCGGATCGATTTCAAGGGCGGAGACACTACCCAGATCGATGGGGAGATCAGACAGTTCGTGCTTGTCCGGCCCGGTCAGCGTTACTTCCTATCGGCATGGGTAAAGACGAATGCGTTGCAGACACCGGAAGGGCCGAGATTGGTCGTGACCTTGCCGGATCGAACGACGCAGATTGCGGCCTCGGCACCCGTCAAGGCCGGCACAGATGATTGGCAAGAGCTGTCGGTCACTTTCACCGTACCGCCAGGCCTGGAAGCGGTCATCGTCCAGATCAAGCGCATCCCGAAGTTCAGCTACGATGAGCCGACACGCGGGACGGTTTGGTTTGACGATTTCCGCGTGGACCCTGTTATCTCCGCGTCCCCGCGTTAATCAGTTTATGAGCAGACGTCTTGATGTGATCATAGCGTGGGGCCTGGTCGTCGCGATTGTTTTTAGCGGCCTCGCACACGGCGCCGTTGAAGCCTGGTCCGTCGCCGGTCTACAGCTCCTGCTCATTCTCCTCGTCGAGCTATGGGCACTGCGAATGGTGGCCCAGCGCCGCTTCCGGATCGTCATCCCCGGGGCGACGGTGCCGCTACTCGGTCTGATCATCTACGGAGCTATCCAGGGTCTTTCGTGGACGGGGTCTGATGGTCGCCGCTCGAGCCTTTCCTTTGACGTCGATCTGACGCGCGGCACGGTGTTCATGCTAATCCTGTTCACGGGTGCCTTTCTCATTGCGGCGAACTTCTGGACGAGCCGGACGCGCCTTCGCGTCTTTGCGTGGTTTCTGACCATCTTTGGATTTGCGCTCTCCGTCTTTGCCCTGATCCAGGGCTTTACCTGGAATGAACGGTTTTACTGGGTGAGGCCCATCGCCGACCTCATGGCGCCATATGGGCCGTTTCCGAGTCATAATAACTACGCTGGCTACCTTGAGCTGTTCGTCCCGGTAGCGGTCGCGATGGCACTCACCCGGGCTCTGCCTAACCCGGCGCGCATGTTCTGCGCCTTTGCGGCGGCGATCATGAGTCTCTCCATAGTTTTTTCGCTCTCGCGCGGCGGTATGATCAGTCTGGCGGGTGGGTTGCTCTTTCTGGCGGCAGCGAGCATCGGGACGGCGCGGTATCGCCGGCGAGCCTGGGAAGCCGAGTTCGGTCCTGAGGATGGTCCCGACGGCGAGTTCGACGAAGATTACGATGATGATCTTCCGCGTTGGAGACGGGCGCCGTTTCCCCAGGTAGCCATGGTCGTCGTGATCCTGAGTGCAATCATCGCCGGCATGCTCTGGCTTGGGCCGGACAAGATTGCCAGTCGGCTGACGCAGGGGACTTTGACGGGAAACAATATTGCGGGTCAGAACTTCTACGCGAGTCGCGGATGGATCTGG
>JBDTUW010000519.1:0-3943 GCA_040007555.1 Acidobacteriota bacterium
GTGACGGCAATTTCATCAACCTCGATCACGATTGGCGGCGTTACCTACGCAATTGCTCCGGGGACGACCTTGAGCGGCGCCAATCTCGTAACGGCGGGTGTCAACGCTTGTCTAAGCGCGACGCTCAATGCTTCAGGGCAGATCATTGTCCCGAGTTCGATCACCGTCCAGGCTGGGACGACTGTCAATGTGTGCGGCGTGGTGACCGCAATCTCGTCAACCTCGATCACGATTAACGGGGTAACTTATGCGATTTTTCCGGGAACTGTGATTAACGGGGCGAATCTGGTGACTGTGGGCGTCAATGCCTGTCTCAGCGCCACGATCAATGCGACGGGGCAGATCATCGTCCCGAGTTCGATCACGGTGCAGGCCGGCACGACGGTCAATGTCTGCGGCGTAGTGACGGCGATCTCATCGACGTCGATAACAATCGGAGGGGTCACCTACGTGATTGCCCCCGGAAACTCCATTACCGGGGCGAATCTCGTGACAGCGGGTGTCAATGCCTGTCTCAGCGCGACGCTCAATGCTTCAGGGCAGATCGTCCTACCGAGTTCGATTACTGTCCAGGGAAGCGCGACGATCAATATCTGTGGTGTGGTCACGGCAATCTCATCAACCTCGATCACGATTAATGGAATAACCTATGGGATCTTTCCGGGTACGTCCATTGACGGTGCGAGCCTGGTGACGGTAGGCGTCAATGCCTGTCTCAGCGCGACGATCAATGCCACAGGCCAGATCATCCCGCCGAGTTCAATCAACGTTCAGGCTGGCACGACGCTCAATGTCTGTGGGATCGTGACAGCCATTTCATCAACCTCGATCACGATTGGCGGAGTCGCCTACCCGATCGCCGCCGGCACCGTCATCAGCGGTGCCAACCTCGTGACGATCGGTGTCAATGCCTGTCTGAGCGCAACCATCAACGCCACGGGTCAGATTGTCGCGCCAAGCTCAATCACCGTGCAGGCGACTGCCGTAGTGCATCTTTGTGGAGTGGTGACGGCTTATGTCGCGGCCACGGCCTCGGTGGCAGGCTCGATCACAATTGGTGGCACGACACTGCCAATCGCGGCTGGTACGGTTTTCGGCGGTGCGGCGCTGATCACCATTGGTGCCGATCTATGTCTTAGCGCGACACTGAATATCAACGGACAGGTCGTTCCGCCGAGTTCAGTGACGTTCAATGTGAGCACAACTGTTAGCCTCTGCGGTACGGTGACAGCCTATACGGCTGCAACCGCAACGGCCCCGGGCTCGATTACGATTGGTGGGACGACGCTGTCAATCGCCGCAGGCACCGTGCTCAGCGGTTCGAGTCTGATCGTCATCGGAGCGAATCTGTGTATCAGTGTCACGCTCTCCGAAGGTCAAATCATCCCGCCGAGCGGAGTTACCCCGAATGTTACTCCTGTGACGGTTCTCTGTGGCGTGGTTTCTGCCTTTACGGCGGCGACAGCGACTGCGGCGGGTTCAATCACCATCGGCGGCGTTACGTATGTCATCGCGCCGGGCGTGATCCTGAGCGGAACCGGACTGATCACTATCGGAGCCAACCTGTGTTTGAGCATCGTGCCCAACTCCCAGGGTGAGATTATCTCCTCGACAGTGATCATTGGCGTCGGTTCGTCTGTTAGCCTCTGTGGAGTTGTCACAGCCTTCGTAGGCGCGACTGTTTCAACGGCGGGCTCGGTAACGATAAACGGGACGACGTTGGGAATCGCGGCGGGCACGGTATTGACCGGTCAGGCTTTCCTGCAGGTGGGGGCGAGTGTTTCGGTGACCGCGACGCTGAATGCCTTGGGTCAGATCACGATGCCGAGTTCTGCGAGCGCGTGCTCGGGCTCGAGCATCAGTCTCTGCGGCCTTCTGACGGCTTTTGTGGCAGCGACGGCAACGTCGCCCGGATCGATCACTATTGGTGGCGTGACGCTGGTCATCGCGCCAAATACCATTCTGAGTGGGCAGGCACTGCTGATCCTTGGCACAAACGTATGTCTGACTTCTCCTCTCAACCCGATTGGCGAGATCATCAATCCAGGGCCGGTGGTGCCGGGTGACGGCCCCATTCCAGCCACTGAAGTGTGTGGAGTTGTCACGGCCTTTACACCAGCCACGGCAAACGCCATCGGCTCTCTGACGATTGGTGGGACTACGTTCACGATCGGCGTAGGAGTCACGCTTGTCGGGCAGGAACTGATCACAATTGGCTCAACTCTATGTGTCTTTGTGGTTCCCCCTGTCAACCCAGGACCTGGACCGGGAACAGAGTTAGGGCCCGCCACCGTCGTCTCAGTCGGTGGGGCGAGTTGCCCGCTGGTGCAACTCCATTCACCTCTCGGGACTCATGGATTTGCCAAATCGACTCTCCTTCCAGATGGCGATCTGTTCCTGCTCCAGCAGACGCAGACGCTGACGATTGTCTCGCCGTTCGCAACCGGAATTGAAGTCTTTCAGGTCAACCCTGCTACGTTCGGTGGCAGCGCGTTTGGCATCGGCGGATTTCCTGGCACCAGCCTGCAAGGCTTGTCGCTCAGCGCCCCGTCGACTCGGGTCGAGGCGGTCACTTGTACCGATAACTTCCGGAAGGTGGACTTCGAGCTTGCAGGAACTGCCGGGGCCGTTGGAGATGTGGTCCGTCTCTTCGTGCAAAACTCGGATGGCAACGGCGACGTCGAGCTCGCTCGCTTGACGGTGGAGGCCGGCGGTTTGAGGGTGACGTCACTCAATGCGAACGTGACGCTTTTCCGCAACAACCGTCTCGCGTCTGGTGCAGGCCAACTGACTGCTGGCTCGCTCATCGAGATGAGCATCGCAGCGGGAAGCGCCGGGTTAAGGACGCAACTTCTTACCCTCGCCTTGTCGAGGAATGCCCCTTCACTCAACAAGTGCGTTCAGCTCGGAGTCGAGTTGACGCGAGGTGGTAACGGCAAGACGTCCATCGTCTTTACCGACTTTATCGTCGATCGGGTCGAAGTCGCTGGCGACCGCTTGAGACCAGAGCTGGGTCTGATTGCGGGAGGCGGTGGTGGATACCCGACGGGTATGGTGTGCGGTATCGTCTGTCCGGCCTGTGCGATGGTGTCGGCGATCGGAACTTTGACGACGGTCTCAGCTGCAAGTTTTAGTACGATGGGGATCGCACCTGAAGCGATTGTCGCTTCCTTTGGATCGGGTCTGGCTGTTTCAAGCGCATCAGCAACTACGATTCCACTTCCAACCTTGCTCCTCGGAACCTCTGTGCAGGTGAAGGACAGCAAGGGCGTCTCACGGATCGCGCCACTTTTCTTTGTCTCTGCCGGCCAGGTCAACTTCCAAATCCCGCCCGGGACAGCTCTCGGTACTGCGATCATAAGCATTACCAGCGGGAGCGGGAGCGTTTCCACCGAAACGGTGCAGGTCGTTGCCGTGGCGCCAAGTCTGTTTACCGCAAACACAGATGGACAAGGTGTAGCCGCGGCAGTGGTGCTGCGGGTGCGAGCAGACAATTCGCAAACCATCGAGGCCGTCGCGAGGTTTGATGCGACTCAAGGCAAGATGATTCCAGTGCCAATTGACCTCGGTTTGCCAACGGATCGAGTCTTCCTGGTCTTGTTCGGTACTGGCATTCGCTTCCGTACCGATCTTGCCTCGGTGAGTGCGAAGGTTGGAGGTGTTGACGCACAAGTCACCTACGCCGGTCCGCAGGGCACGTTCGTGGGGCTTGACCAGGTCAATCTGCTTCTGGCGCGAAGTTTGATCGGCCGCGGCGAGGTGGATGTCTCACTGCTCGTCAACGGAAAGGCTGCAAACACGGTCTCGGTTAACATTCGCTGAGAGCCGCGATAGTCAATAATGCCTGGCAGCAGTTGCCTCCGAAAGGTGATTGCTGCCAGGCTCTTTCTTGAGACCCACCCGAAATCAGCGTCTGGTCCAACGTTGAGCAGTTGTCGGTCAG
>JBDTUW010000520.1:0-3934 GCA_040007555.1 Acidobacteriota bacterium
CAAAACAGTTTCCGTGATAGCAGATTTTTATTTTCATCGGTCTTGCGCGAGTCCTCGTGTTCGAGCTGATTTGCACGCGGACGTAATCAGAAGTGAGCCGCAGTGCCCGCCAGATTAAGACTTCCCCTTCGAGGATGCAATGCAATTTGGATTTTAGGTTTTTGGATATTTTGGATTCCAAAGTATTAGGGCGGGGGCCGAGAGAGAGGGAGCGAGAGAGAGAGAGAGAGAGAGAGAAGCGCACAGCTAAGTCAGTCGTCGCTGCGCCGCTACTTCTCGGACTCTTGTGCGTTAAGGCAGTGGTGACAGGTGATCGCCGGCTTGAAGGTGCGAATCTGCCGATGTTAGTATCTGGCCCGCGTTCGCAGTTGGTAGCACTTCTTTCCTGTTCTCGTCCTCACTGGGGAAAACATTCCATGAGCCTGCCGGTACTTGCTCTTTCGTTTCTCGTCCTTCTCGTAGTTGCATATCGCTTTTATGGCCGCTGGGTTGCCAAACAGTTCGTCATTGACGACTCGCGCGCGACTCCGGCACACGAGAAAAGCGATGGCATCGATTATGTTCCGACACCGAAGTTCTATCTCTTCGCGCAGCATTTTTCCGCGATTGCCGCGGCGGGACCGATTGCGGGACCCATCCTCGCCTGCCAGGCGTGGGGATGGCTGCCTTGTCTGGTGTGGATCAGTCTGGGTGTCGTCTTTATCGGGGCTGTCCACGACTTCGCGAGCCTCACGGCATCGGTCAGACACGGCGCGTGCTCAGTTGCGGAGATCACTCGTGAGCATCTGGGGACGCGGGCCGGTATCGCCATGATGGCGTTCATCTGGATCGCCCTCATTTACGTCATCGTCGCTTTCGCCGATATCACTGCTGCCAGTTTTACGGGTGTCACCGAAGAACTGGCCGGTACTCAGGTGCAGTTTAATCCCGGCGGAGCAGTGGCTGCCGCAAGTATCATGTATCTCCTGTTGGCGATCCTCATGGGAGTCGTTCAGCGATACCTGTCGCCCCCGCTCTGGCTGCTGACGGTGATCTTTGTGCCGACAACGCTCGCGCTTTCCTGGGTTGGAACCAAGGTTTCGACGCTGCTCATCCTTGACATAAAAACGTGGGGAATACTGATCATCGCGTACTGCTTTATCGCCTCAGTGGTTCCAGTCTGGGCGCTGTTACAGCCGCGCGGGTACCTCGGCGGCTTTGTGCTCTACCTGGCACTGACGATCGGCGTCATCGGGATATTTTTTGGAGGATACGAGATCAAGCAGGAGGCATTCCGCGCGTGGGACACCGGGGGGATGACGGGATCGCTGTTTCCATTTCTCTTTGTGACGATCGCCTGTGGCGCGTGCTCGGGTTTTCATGGATTGGTATGTTCAGGGACAACTTCCAAGCAGATCGATCGTGAGTCGCACATGCAACCGGTGGGGTATGGCGCGATGCTGGCTGAAGGCTTCGTCGCCATGATCGCGCTCGTGACAATCATGATCGTCAGCTCTGATGAGGTGAAAGGATTGCGTCCGGGAACGATCTACGGCAATGGTATCGGTCGCTTCATGACGTTGATTGTTGGCCGCGATAACCTTCAGTTTGCGATTACGTTTGGCGCGATGGCGTTTTCCACTTTTGTTTTTGATACCCTCGACGTTTGCACGCGACTGGGCCGTTATATCTTTCAGGAAGTATTCAACTGGCCTTCACGGACCGGGATGTTGCTGGGAACACTCGCGACCGTTGCTCTGCCATTGTATTTCCTCTCCCTGGGCCAGGAGGGTTCATATTTACGCTTCTGGACGCTCTTTGGGGCATCGAATCAGCTACTCGCCGCGCTGACGCTTCTCTCGATAACTCTCTGGCTCTATCGCGCACGGCGCAGAATTGCGTTTACTCTGCTGCCGTTGCTTTTTGTGCTGACGATCACGTTGTGGTCGCTGGGCAAGCTGGTGATAGCCAATTTCCGGGCGGGGCATGGATTGGATGTCGCGACGATCAATGGTGTAGCAGCCCTCGCGCTGATCGCCCTTGCCGTCTATCTTGCGGTCACGGCGCTGTTCAAAATGAAATCAGAGAAGAAGGACTGGTTGCCCAAGCCGGCTTGAGTTTTCGCGCCTTGGAGAGGGTTTTTATTCTTCGGGATCGAGGCGGATATTGAGACTTCGCAGGAACTGCTGATCCTCTTTGCTGAGTTCCTGGAGCGGGGGCGAGTTCGGATCAGCAATGGGCCTGTCCTTGAAGGCAATGGTGGCTTCAAGAACCAGGAAAGCGTCGTGTCCGGCCTCTCGCAGTTCTTCAAGCGCGGCATTGACAGATGTCGAGTCATTAATCGAATCATTGATCGCCTCACCGAGCTTCTTGACCAGTTTTTGAAGTTCCTCGTCCAAGCTTTCCTCTCTCCTGCAGACCGTTCGAGATGGTTTCGCCCGTTCGTTTCGCCCGTTCGTTTGGATGGTCAGACGGCAGTAAATTATAGCCGACCATCGGCTTCGGAAGCGATGTGGTCGCGTGCTAAAATCGCTCTCAATTCGCAGACATAGAAATCATGAAGAGCACAAAAACAGGCGCGCGCAAAGAGCGGTTTTCCACATCCTCGGAGATTGAACTTCCCAACCACCTCTCAGCGAACCAGGTTCCCATAGATTACGAGCGAGACCTTGGTGATCCGGGGCACTATCCGTTCACCCGAGGCGTTTACGAAAGCATGTACCGGGGTCGTCTCTGGACGATGCGGCAGTACGCGGGCTATGCCACCGCTGAAGAGTCAAACCTTCGCTACAAATATCTGCTGGAGCAGGGCACTACCGGGCTCTCAGTCGCTTTCGATCTTCCCACGCAGATCGGATACGACAGCGACCACAGTCTTGCCGAAGGCGAGGTTGGGCGGGTCGGCGTGGCCATCGATTCGCTGGCCGATATGGAGTCACTCTTTGCCGAAATCCCTCTCGATCGCATCTCAACTTCGATGACGATCAATGCAACGGCGTCGATCCTGCTTGCTCTGTACATCGCGGTGGCACGCAAACAGGGCGTCAACGTCTCGAAACTGAACGGAACGCTCCAGAACGACATCCTCAAGGAGTACATTGCCCGTGGAACGTACATCTACCCGCCACGCGCTTCGCTGAGAATCATTACCGACATCTTTGCTTACTGTGCGAGCGAAGTGCCCAACTGGAATACGATCTCAATCTCTGGCTATCACATCCGCGAAGCCGGTTCGACAGCCGTCCAGGAAGTTGCCTTCACGCTTGCCGATGGCATCACCTATGTTCAGGCAGCAATAGATACAGGTCTGGATGTGGACAGTTTTGCGCCGCGACTGGCATTCTTCTTTAACGCGCACAACAATTTTATCGAAGAGATAGCCAAATACCGGGCGGCGCGTCGACTTTGGGCCCGGGTCATGAGCGAGCGCTTTGGAGCGAAAGATAAGCGTTCGATCATGATGCGTTTTCACACGCAAACTGCTGGATCAAGTCTAACGGCGCAACAGCCCGAGGTGAATATCGTGCGGACGACGATCCAGGCGCTGGCTGCCGTTCTTGGCGGAACGCAATCGCTCCACACAAACGCTATGGATGAAGCCCTGGGTCTGCCGACGGAGAACGCGGCGCGCATCGCCATACGAACGCAGCAAGTGATCGGCTTCGAATCGGGAGTGGCGGATAGCGCTGACCCCTTCGCTGGCTCGTACCTGCTCGAGCATCTGACCAATGAGATCGAGCGTCGCGCGACCGAGTACATTTCACGGATTGACGACATGGGCGGCATGCTCGAAGCGATCGAAGCCGGTTTCGTGCAGCGCGAAATTGAGTTGGCTGCCTATGAATACCAGAAGCGGGTTGAGACTGGGGAGGAAGTGGTTGTTGGTGTCAATCGTTTTCAGGTGAACGATGAGGCTTCGATTCCGACAATGAAGATCGACCCGGCCAACCCGGCC
>JBDTUW010000521.1:0-3928 GCA_040007555.1 Acidobacteriota bacterium
CCTTGAGATAGCCGTTGCCCCGAATGGGGCAGCAATGCAGGGACAACGGGGACTGCAGGGAGAGACACGGAATGCAAGGCACCACCAAGCGGTGCGGTGCATCGCCCCGAACGGGGCAGCAATCATAAAGGGCAACGCCCTGGGTAACGTGCCCCCATCATTGAGAGGAGCCCCAACGGGGCGTTATTCCAGAGGGCGCAATCATCGAATCGTCGCCGCGGTGCGGCTGCGAATCTTCTGATGATCGATACCCAGGGCGTTGCTGGGCTCATATGATCGCTGCACCTTCGGCGCGTTTCAGCGTGGCCAGAGCGAACGCCGCCGCCTGGTGAATTACTCCGAAAAAAGAGCTGCGATGTTCAAACTCGAGTTGTGGCCTTCGGCATCAAGAGCGGTCACCTCGGCGCGGAAAATTGTCCAATCTCGAGAGCAGGGACAGGAGGGCCCCGCACCGCCCGCACCGCTCGCAAGGGGAGTAAGGATGCGTCGACGTGATTGATTGCGATTGATTCTGGGTTTCGTAGATTGCTGTCCCTGCCGTCCTATTATCCTTTCCGCCCTCGATTCACCGTCACCCATCAGCATCAAACCGATACCCTACCCATGGCTCGGTCAAAATATATACAGGACTCGACGCATCCTTCTCGATCTTCTTCCGCAGATTCCCCACAAACACCCTCAGATACTCCGTTTGCTCAACATAATTCCCGCCCCAAACCGCCGCGAGCAGCGTCCGATGCGTCAGTACCTTTCCCGCATTCTTCGCAAAATGAAATAACAGATCGAACTCCTTCGGCGTGAGATGTATCTCTCTCCCTCCCACCGTCACCGACCGCGTCTCCAAATCTATCCGAAACTCGCCAACTTCGATCACCGTTCCCGATCCCTTATCCACAGCAGGTTGTGACGCGCGCCGCAAGCCAGCCCGAATTCGCGCCAGCAACTCGTCAATCCCAAATGGCTTGCTCACATAGTCATCAGCGCCCGCATCCAATGCCTCGACCTTCGTTCGCTCTTCACCACGCGCAGAAAGAACGATGATCGGCACGACCGACCGCTCGCGCAGCCTCCGACACAACTCAATCCCACCCAGATTTGGCATAGAGAGATCAGTGATCACCAGCTCCGGCGACCAATCCGTAAATACTTCGAGCGCAGATTCTCCATCAGCTGCAACCCGCACCTCATAGCCATGCGTCTGCAGGCTGAGCCTGAGTACGCGCGTGATCTGCGGCTCATCATCCACAACCAGAATGCGCCGTCCTGGCATTACTCTTCCTCGCTCTCGCCAATCGGCAGCGTCAATGCAATCCGGGTTCCGCTGCCGCTCTCAGTTTCCTCAACCGCGATCTTACCTCCATGCGCTTCGACCAGTCCGCGTGCGATCGCCAGACCCATCCCCATCCCCGAAGGGTGGCTCCCGGTGTGACCAGGTTGCGAAACGCGGAAGAACTTATCGAAGACGCGTTCGCGTACGTCCCGCGCGATCCCTTTTCCTTGATCTTCCACCGCAATCTGCAGCATCTCTTCATTTTCCCTTCGCGCCATGACGCGAACCGTTGAGCCTGCCGGTGAGTATTTGAGCGCATTGTCGATGAGAGTAAAAATGACTTCGCTGACTGCGCGCGCGTCCACCTCAACCGCTGGCAGCTCGCGCTCAATCTCCACTTCGATTTGGTGCTTCCGCGACTGCGGCTCTGCGCGCTTGAGCGCCGCCCCAATGATGTCATCAACAACTCCCCAACGTCGCCGCAGCTGCAGCTCTCCGGCTTCGATCCTCGCCAGCTCGACGAGCGATTCGATAAGTCGAGTGAGCCGGTCACTCTCCTCGTCGATCACTTCCAGCATCTCGCGGAGAACTTCCGGGTCGAGTGTGCGGACGGCTCCATTTCCTCCGCGCAGTTCAGTGAGAAGCGTTGTCGCTGACGCCTTGATTGAAGTCAGCGGCGTTCGCAAGTCATGCGTCACCGCGTCGAGCAGTGCCGTCTTCAACTGTTCGCTGCGTTGCCACGCGTCCGCCTGACTGGCGCGCTCAAATGCCTCGGCAAGTTCGGCATAGAGACCCTCTATCTTCTTTCTCGCAGCTTCAGATTCCACTGCACGCCGTCTCGCCTTGGCTGAAAGCTGCCCGGCCAGGATGGCGGTGACGAGAAACGCCGCGAACGCCACAAGGTTCTGAGGACCCGTAATGCTCAACGTACGGACGGGTGGAAGGAAGAAAAAGTTAAAGCTCAGCGCGCCCAGGACCGAGGCGCAGACGGCCGGCCCGCTGCCCCATCGCGTTGCGACGATGAGAACAAACAGCAGCATCGCCAGCGCCACCGTCGTCAGACTCAGTTGTTTTTGAAACGGCGCGAGAGCTCCGCTGACCGCTGCGATCCCCACAATCGCCAACACATAGCTGCGCGCCTTGTCTCCGCCACGCTCTGACATCCTGCGGGAATCTATCGCAGGATCAGCCGTCGTAGTCAATGCAGTTATCGCAGCCTCTGCGTTGAGCTCTTTCGGTGATCAATGATACTCTGGCTGGGAAAGGAACATGCTTCTCGATGGTGAGTCAGGATTTAGACCTCAATGTCCGTGCCTGCGTTTCGTGCCGGCGTTGCTACGCGTCGAGTATTCAGTTCTGTCTCGATTGTTTTGTCGAACTCGTCAACATCGAACTCATCCCCTTTGTCATCGACGCCCGCTACCAGCTTGTAAAGGTCATCAGCCGCGGCGGCATGGGCGTAGTCTTTTCCGCTCACGATCGCGACACCGGAAACGAAGTAGCCATCAAGATATTCCGCTCAAGCGCCATGGCCGACCCCCGCGCTCAGGATCGGTTTGGCCACGAGGTACAGTTCGCTACGCAGCTGGAGCACCCCAGCGTAGCCGCGACGTACGGCAAGGGAGAGCTCTCGGACGCGAGCGCCTATGTTGTCACAGAGCTTGTCAACGGCCCGACACTTCGCGCAGAGATGGAGCGCGCTGGAAAGATGCCAATTGCAACTGGGATTAGCATTCTTGTGGCCGTCGCTGAGGGGCTTAACGCGGCTCATCAGGCTGGACTAGTGCATCGCGATCTGAAACCGGAATCGATTATCATCACTTCGGCTCCAGGTGAGTCGCAGCCTCAGATAAAAATCGTTAATTTCAGTTTCGCTCGGATCGCGATCGGTCGGCGTTTTGTACCGGGAACGACAGGCAGGCTACAGGGGAAGGGCGTGCTTCCGCTGCGCGCGACTTATCTCAGTCCGGAGCAATTCCGCGGAGAAGAAGTTGATCTGCGGTCGGATATTTTCAGTCTGGGTGTGATCGCGTATGAGATGTTTGCCGGCAAACCTCCATTTACAGCGAAACGGACCGGCGATTTTGCGGCGAAGCTTCTGACTGAGCGACCACCATCCCTTCGTTCTCTAAATGCAGAGGTGAATGTCCTGCTGCAGGCGGAGATACTGCGCTCCCTTGAGAAGGAGCCAAGACAAAGACATCAGAGCGCCGCTGAATTCAAAAGGGCGCTTCTCAGCGCCCAACAACTCGGCCTCCGCATCGTCGAATAAGTCTCTCCCCCTCTCCCCCTCCCCCATCTCGCTACTAACGCTTTCTCCCAAAAACGACCCTCACCTCTCCGGCACCGGTGCGCGCATTCCCAACGCTGTCCGCCAGCGGAACCCCGATGATGAGATCGCCTGGCCCATCGCCATTCACATTTCCGATAGCGAGCCCTCCACTACCCAATCGGTCATTTGCATCAGCACCGATCACCGTCAAGTCAGCTTCGCGTACGGCAAGATCGATGACACCGGGAAGCACTCCCGCAGATCCAAAGAAGAGATAAACCGCACCAAAGGCCCCCGCCACCGCATCACCAACTCCAATACTTGGTGCTCCGATGGCAAGGTCCACTAGTCCATCACCAGTGAAATCGCCCGTTGCGACGCTCGTC
>JBDTUW010000522.1:0-3924 GCA_040007555.1 Acidobacteriota bacterium
CCCGACAAGATAAACAATACCGACATCTTTGTCACCAAAGTCCTAAATGGCTCAATCCGCCAACTGACGAAGACAAAAGGGAGCGAATGGAACCCGGTCTTTTCACCCGATGGCGGCGAGATTGCCTATCTTGGAACGACGCGTGATACCACTACCATCGACAGCGTCGCGGAGGATACACAGGTTTTTGTCATCCCATCGATCGGGACCTCCGGCGAAGGCGCCGTGCGAGAGGTGAGGGTGCCTCTCGATCGGCGGGCGAATGCCGTCAGGTGGTCGGCCGACGGCAAGTCAGTCCTCTTCGCAGCAGGAGATCAGGGAAAGACATTGATCTTTCGCGCTGAGAAAACGGGACGGCCCCAGCCTCTCCCTCAGCCTCTGTTTGATCGAGCGGCACAAGTCGGTGGCTTCTCGGTTTCATCGAATGGCGCGATCGCATTGACGCTCGCTGAGGTCAAAAGGCCTGCTGAAGTCTTTATCGCTGCCAATGGACGTGAGCCAAAACAACTGAGCTCGTTCAATGACGCAGTAGTGCGGTCGCTCGCCCTTGCTGATGCTCGAGAGTTCAAGTTTCAAAATGACGGCAGCGAAATACAAGGATGGCTCATCCCGCCTTTCGCACTTGATCCGTCCCGCAAATACCCTGTCATTCTGAGCATACACGGTGGACCGCACGGAATGTACGGCTACGGGTTCAACTCGCCGGCACAGATCCTCGCCGCCAAAGGCTATGGCGTTTTGCTTATCAATCCGCGTGGCTCGTCCGGTTATGGCCAGAAGTTCAGTGACGGGTGTGTCAATGACTGGGGCGGTGGAGACTACCGCGATCTGATGAGCGGGGTTGATGCGGCGCTCTCGCGATTTCCATTTCTGGACGGCACACGGATGGGAGTCACGGGCGGAAGCTATGGTGGCTACATGACCAACTGGATCGTCACGCAAACCGACCGGTTTCGCGCGGGTGTCGCCGTCGCAAGCCTGGCGAATCTGGTGAGCTTTTACGCAACTTCGCTATACCAGGACCTCATTCACGCCGAGTTTCACGGGCAACCCTGGGACAACTACGAGAAGCTCTGGGAGCGCTCGCCTCTGGCTCACATCAAGAAGGCGCGAACACCTCTCATGCTGATCCACGGCGAATTGGATAACGATGTGCATATCACTCAGGCCGAGGAGATGTACACCGCGCTGAGAATGCGCGGTGTTGACAGTGTGCTGATTCGATATCCCAGGGAAGGTCATGGGGCGCGAGAACCGCGTCACCGTGAAGACCAACTCATTCGAACACTCGATTGGTTTGGACAACGATTGAAGTGAGCTTAGAGACATTGACATCGCCGATGAGTAGTAGGGCCCCGACTGCCGAGTCTCTTCGCCTGGCGACCCTCCTCGAAGTGTTATCTGTTGTCATGTCGGTGGTCGTTGTGCTCTGGGTTGTCGTTCCGCTGGCGCCTGGAAGTCGCACGTTGATGTGCGTACCAGCAGTCCTTGCCCTGTCGCTGATCGTCTACTCTCATTATGTTCGGCGAGAGACGCTGGAGGACCTGGGTCTGACTGGCACTCACCTCCGATCCGCGCTTGGGCTCGTCGTATTGCCCACGCTTCTGGCGGCGGGAGTTCTTTTCGCGATCGGTACGCGCTCAACCTCAATACGAATCGACAGCGGCCTGTTGTTGAAGGTAGTGACACTTCCCCTCTGGGGTCTCTTTCAGCAGTACATTCTTCAGGCGTTTATCTACCGAAGGGTGCGAACGCTGTTCGAGAGCCCGGCCTGGTCCGTGCTCACCACCGCGGCGCTTTTTGCGGCCGTCCATCTACCCAATCCGCTATTGACTGCATTGACGTTCGTTGGAGCGCTGGTCTGGACAATGGTATATGAGCGAGCGCCCAATCTGTATGTGTTGGGAGTCTCCCATGGACTGATCAGCCTGGTGGCGATGACGACGCTGCCGGCCTGGGTCCTACCGAGTCTGAGCGTCGGGTATAAGTACCTTTACTACCAGAACCCGTAGAGGTGGGCGCGGCCCTCAGCGGGCGCCCTTGTAGACTCATGGCGGATACATTCATCGAGAAGCGGAAGGCAAACTGGAAGCGACTGGAGGAGCTGATTGAGCGGTTGCGTCAGGCGTCCGGAGCTCGCGGGCTCCGCCGGCTGACGCGCGACGAGGTTCGGCAACTGGGCCGCGACTATCGACGTGTCGCCTCGGACCTCGCAATCGCGAGAGTCGAGTCGCGCGATCAGCGACTAGTCAGCTATCTCAACAACCTCGTCATCCGAACGCACAGTCTTATTTATCGATCCGAATCGCAGGGGTTGCGATCGATCTATACCTTCTATCGCTTCGATTTTCCCGCAATCTTTCGCCGAACGTCGGGGTACACGCTCGCGGTGTTTATTATCTTCATAGCGATTGCGGCGTTCTCATTTGTCGCGAGCTGGCGCGATGACGACTTTGCTGAGTTTGCCTATGTGCCAGTGGAAATTGTCCGCGACATCCGAGCGCAGAAGATGTGGACAGGTGAGCTTAATCAGCAGGCGCCACTGGGAGCGGCCTTTATCATGGCCAACAACATCGGCGTGGGTTTTCGCACTTTCGCGCTGAGCGTATTGCCCGTTGCCGGAACATTCTATGCGCTGGCGCCAAGTGCGCTGCAGTTTGGGTCCATCAACGCCCTGATCATCAAGTACGAGATGCGGCTCAAGCTGCTTTCCTTTGTCGCAGTGCATGGTGTGCTGGAGTTTGCGGCGATATTTATTGCAGGAGGAGCGGGGTTGATGATCGGACTGGCGATTCTCTGGCCGGGAGACCGCACTCGACGCCACGCGTTGCTCGAGCGCGGCGGACTTGCAATCAAGCTTCTCGCGGGTTGCATCCCCCTGCTTGTGATCGCAGGGCTGATCGAGGCATTCATCTCACCGCTCCCGATTCACGCCGCATACAAGTTCGCGACCTCAGCCATAACGGCAATTGGTCTCGCGGCATATCTAGTCTCGAACCGATAGTGGCTCGGCGGCAATCACCTTTACCCTGCTGTGCTATGATTCAAGTCTGATCTTGACGTTGTGGTGGAACTGAATCATGGCTAAGACTTATTTAACGATTCTCGAAAAGAACGGTGTGTTCTCTTTTCTCGGCCTGGTAGAAGCCGAATATCCAGATGGGGACCCTGACGAGGCGCTGGTGACAGCGGTGGTCAAACTCGATCCTCGCGAGGAACAGACCATCGTCAAACAGTTTCCCGAACGAAACGATGCGATTCGGTCGTACGAGCAGGCAGTTAAGACAAGTATCGATCGAGCGTGGAAGGTGATCTACCAGGGAGTTCCGATTCGAGGTTGAAGGTCAGGATATGGCGGGCATTAGATTTTCCAGGCCACCGCGAACGATCCGGACGGCCGTCTCGTTGATTTGTGATCGCCACATTCGCCGGTCGGATTCGCCAGCACCGCTCAGCAGCAGCAGACGCTTAAGAATTTCTGTTGTAACCGCGACGAGAAAGGTTCCCTGCCCGGCTTGTTGGCGGAGATGCTCGTTGTCCCGCAGCGCGCGATGACGATCATCTTCCTGCTCAAATCGAGGAATCTCCCGATCGAGCAGTTCGAACGCCGCAACCGCCAGCTTTTTCTGGCGATCCGATGCAAACGTCGCGAGCTGCTGCTGGAGTTCGGTCCCAAGCTGTAGCTCGATGAGGGGCGAGGCAAGCTTTGCGGTACTTTTGGGCTGGCGGGTCTGGAGTGTCCGGGCCGCGATCACAATCACCGAAAACCAGTAACCTGCAAAGAGGAGTCCAATGACGGTCAGATCAATCCCGGCCCATCCCCTTTCGCGCAGGTAGACACAAACGGCCGGAATCAGAATCGGGACGATGACAAGCAGGAGTCCGTACCAGACCCAGCGCGACTTACCATCCGATGCCTGTCTC
>JBDTUW010000523.1:0-3924 GCA_040007555.1 Acidobacteriota bacterium
TGGATCATCCTCCTTATCAAACCGGACGATCTTCACATCCTTTTGCAATCCGACAACGATCTTACGCGTCTGGTCTGAAAGGCTATAGAGCTTCTCCGACGTCAGATCGATACGCTTGTGGTGCCGAAAGCCGAGATAGTTGACAAGTCCAAAAATGCCAACCACGGCCAGAGTCAGCGCGGCAGTGTTCGTACCGAGTCGGCCTTGTCGGGTCTGGAAGTAGGCGACGATCTTGCGGAAATTGATGAGGATGCTGGCGAGAAGAAGCACTCCTCCCACCGCAACCAATGCGATCTCCCATTTGCTCCAGACTTCCTGAACTGCGTAGCGGACGTATCCCGCAATGAGGAAGGCCGCGCCGAGATATCCGGCGATGTTGAAGGCTTCTTGACGGTTTACTTTCATAATCGCGATCAGTGGAATAACGAGAGGCTAGGCTCTTCTCCATCTCATTGAATCGAGTGTTCGGAGGGTTAGAAACAGTCCTAATCCCGTCAACGAGAGATAAAAAACTACGCTCGAGGTGTCGATCGCGCCGCGCGAGAAATCATCAAAGTGCCTGAGGATGGAGAAGTACTGAAGAATCTCCCCCATCATCGTCCCGGCGCCGCGTGCGCCCATATCAAGGACCCATAGAAGAAGGAAGACGACGAAGGTAATGACCGCTGCGATAATCTGGTTTTCAGTCAGCGAGGAAATGAATGAGCCAAGCGCGACGAGCACCCCGCCGAGAAGCAAGACGCCGAGGTATCCGGACCACATCACCTTCCACGGAATTCCGGGATCGCTGTACTGAGCCATGATTAGTTGATAGATCAGCGTCGGTACCAGCATCAGTGCGAACAGCGTGAAAGCTGCGAAGAACTTACCAAGCACTATCTGCAGCTCGGTGATCGGGGATGTCATGAGCATCTCCATGGTTCCGCGTTTTCGCTCCTCGGCGTAAACACCCATGGTCAGCATAGGTATCATGAACAGGATAATCGTGCTGACAATACCCATGAAGTTGCGCAGGACTAGTCCGGGCACATCCATGTCCGTCGGTCCTCCCGAGCGCTGCGCCTGCATCGCCATCATCATTTGGCGCTCGATAAAGATCGAGAGAATGTTGTAGAAGAAGTATCCCGTGATCAGCAAAAAGAAACCGATGACGATATATGCGATCGGTGAGACAAAGTAGCTGCTCATCTCACGGCGATAGATGGCAAGAATGCCTTTCATCCAATAACCTCCAGGCGACAATCAAACCGCAAACATTCAGGAACGTCCAGATTCGGCCAGCGAGTCCCCGCCACCCACCTTCTACTCCTCGACCGGCTTCTCCTCGGCTGGCTTTTCCTCAGTAGTTAGCTGAAGGAATATCTCCTCGAGGCTGAGACTGACACCGCGCAGCTCCACAAGTTCGAGACCGCCGTTGATGATCGCAGCAGCGATCCGCGAACGAAGGTCTTTTCCGCGTTCGCTTTCGACCGTTGCCGAAACGGGAGCCCCATCCGCGCCCTGCGCGATTTCTACTCGCTCAATGCCTTCGATGCTCTCAACGATCGACCGCAGTCTGTCGGAATCGCCGCGAACCTCCAGATGCACGCGCTCCCCGCCTTTGACCTGGTTTGTCAGATTCTCGGGTGTGTCGACAGCGACAATGCGCCCTTTGTTGATGATGACGACGCGATCGCAGGTCATGCTGACTTCCGGAAGAATGTGAGTCGAGAGTATGACGGTGTGATCCTTTGCCAGCCCCTTGATCAGTTTGCGCACCTCGATGATCTGCTTCGGATCGAGGCCGACTGTCGGCTCATCGAGAATGACCACATCGGGGTTATGGACGATTGCCTGCGCGATTCCAACGCGCTGCCTGTAGCCGCGCGAGAGTCTCTTAATCAATTCATTGGCCCGATCTTCGATCGTCGCGAGTTTCAGCGATTCATCAACTCGTCGCGCAATATCGACCGCCGGAACCCCTTTAATTCGGGCAACGAATTCAAGATAAGATCGGACACTCATTTCCGGATAGAGCGGCGGTGTTTCGGGGAGGTACCCAATGTGCCTTCTGACATCGATCGACTGTTCCGAAACATCGAATCCGGCGACGCGGACCGTGCCACTGGTGGCGGGTAAGTAACCAGTGAGGATTCGCATGGTCGTCGTCTTACCGGCCCCATTTGGCCCCAGAAAGCCCAGAATCTCGCCTCGTTCGACCTTGAACGAAATGTCGCTGACGGCCCGCGACTGACCATAGCTCTTCGTCAAGTGCTCAACTTCTATCAAGCCTGCCTCCGAAAGATTAAGTTAGGGAGTCATCTCCGGGTGTGTTCCCAACTAGAGCGAACTAGAGAAGACAAATCCAAAGGAAGATGATTCTAAGCATCTGACCGTGGCCCGTCAAGTGGGGGGTCTCTGGCGGTAAATTACAGATTCTATTGAGAAACGGGATACAGGTAGCGATCGGGCTCCGACCGGAGCCTCGATCCTCGGTGATTCGATGGTCCTGGACAATAGGGATAGGGCGCGCGAGTGATCGCCACTCTCGCCATGAATCCAATTCCGGTGCTTCGGGAGTAATTAGTAGACAGAACGAGTTGCAGTCCGCGAACGAAAAGAGGATAGACCCGCGATGAACCGAGATATTGAGCGCTACCTGACAGTTTCCGCGAAGATCGATACCAGCGACCTCGACTGGGCCGAGGCGGCAAGAGCCGGTCTGACACCGGATGAGATATTTGCACTCACCTATTTCTCAGATATCGAAAGCCAGACAATTCGATATCTGCAAATGCTGCTGGGAATGAAGATTGCCTTTGAACCAGCGATCGCCGCGTTTCTGTCGACCTGGAGCTATGAAGAGTTCTTCCATGGGCACGCACTGGCGAGGCTTCTTGACGAGTGCGGCCATCGTCTTGAGGAGAACCGCGTTGAAGTAGTAAAGCGGCGGGCAGGACTTAACGAGTGGCTTGAGAAAGCGTTGGGTCCTGTCTTCTCTCGCCTCTTTTCCTCACAGTTTCCCTCCTTGTATATGGCCTTTGGTGCGGTGCAGGAGCTGACGACACTGAGAGGTTATGAGAGGCTGGGGGAGAGGACATCGAATCCGGTGCTCAGAACTCTCTGTCAACGCATCGCCAAACAGGAACGCCGCCACTTCGCCTGGTACTTCAACCATGCGCGAGAGCAACTGGCAAACTCGAGGAGCGCACAATTCATCACTCGCAGGCTGCTCGATCTCGTCTGGGTTCCAGTCGGCGCGGGCGTCAAAAGCCGGGATGAGGTGGTGCGTCTCTTCTCAATCCTATTCCCAGGAAGGCACGGAATGGAGCTGGTCTCCGAGGTGGATGCCAAAATCGGGACGCTACCCGGGCTCACAGGGATCAGGCTCATGCAGTCTTATTTCGAGCGCGCGGTGGATCGATGCAGCAATGAAGGCGAGGGCGTTTATGAACTCGGATAACGAGTGGAGCCTGAATCGGATTGCGCTGGGAGTCTTCGCGCCAATTCTGATCCTGGTTGGCGTTCTGGGATTTGTAATTCCCACGAATGTCGGCATGACAAGTGGAGCGACACCCTACAATGTCTTCCACTTGATCTTCGGCGTGCTCGGGATATTCCTGGTCCTCTCGAAGAGTGAGAGCCTGATCCGTGCTTTCTGCATCGGGTTTGGCGCGATCGACCTGTACCAGGCAGTTGCGAGCTACCTTCACCTTTTTCCGGAGCAATACCTTCACTGGACTCGAGTCGATGATGTGCTGCATATCGTCGTCGGGCTTGCGCTGGTTCTGATCGGAATCGCACCCGGGTTGAGAGCGCAGCGCCAGGCTTCATAAACGAGATGCTCATTCGGCCCATTACGCGGCGTGATTTATGACTTGGGCAGATCGTGACTGAGGGTTATACTTAAAACATGGATGAGAGAGACTATTACACCGAAAAGCC
>JBDTUW010000524.1:0-3919 GCA_040007555.1 Acidobacteriota bacterium
TCTCCATCTTAATAATCTGAGGGCGGTAGAGAACTGGCTCCCCCACCAGCATTCGCCCGTGACCGGCTCCCCCATGCACCTAACTTCGCAGCAAGTAGAACTGCTTGTCGCGCGTCAGCTCGAACCACAGGAGCTCCTGACCGTGACCAGGCATCTCGACGTCTGTAATCCTTGCAGGAGCCTTATCGGCAGTCATGTATTTGATCGCGTCCTCGGTCTTCAGTCCGAACTGCACGACGCGACAGCCGACAATCATCTCGCCTACGAAGAACTGGCGGGTTATGTCGACGACTTATTGACCTTGGAGAACCGCACGATTGTTGCTCGCCACTTGACCGCTTGCGCTGAGTGTTCTGCGGCTGTGGGGGAACTGACTGCTCTGGGGAGGAGTCTGAGCCGATCCGGGGCAGACGCAAGGACCAATTCGCGCGGCACTGCCCGGAAAACGGCCGGCCCCTGGCGCGATAGCCGATGGAAGACACTGCTTGTACGGGGGGTGGCGGTTACCTCCCTGGTTGCCCTGATCGCGACCATCGCACTTGTTTGGCGTTATTCAAAGCTATCCGAACAGGTGCCGGTTTTGTCATCAGCCTCGCCTTCGCAGATGCCAGCGGTGGTGAAACGGGGCGAACCAGTTCCCTCTCCGGCTGCTCGTGCAGCGACGATTCTCACTGAAGTAATCGACGGCAGTGGAAGAATATCGTTGGATGATGACGGGAAAGTTTCTGGTCTGTCTGATGTTTCTGCTGCCGAGCTGGCGCTCGTCAAGCGCGCGCTGGCTGAACATCAGGTCCCTCGCTCGCAGGCGCTTCGCGCGCTGAAGAGCCGGGTAAGCCGCTTGATGAGCGAAAGCCGCGAGGGCATCACGTTCGCTTTGCTTAGCCCGCTTGCTACTACCGTCCAAACCGATCGGCCAGTCTTCCGTTGGCAGCCGCTGCAGGCAGCCGCAAGCTACACCGTGACTATTCTGGATACCAATTTCAATGTTGTTGTAACAAGCGAGTCCCTGGAGGGAACTTCGTGGACGGTGACACAGTCGCTTGCCCGCGACTCCCGGTATCTTTGGCAAGTCACGGCGCTTCTGAGCGGCGGCCAACTGATCACCGCTCCATCAACACCTGCACCAGAGGCGCGCTTCCAGGTTCTAAGTAGCACTCGAACCGCTGCATTGCACCAAGCGGTCGAGTCTCACATCGAGTCGCATCTGCTGAAGGGGCTACTCTACGCCGAGGCTGGCGTGATGGATGAGGCAAACCGGGAGTTGCGCGCACTGCTCAAAGCTAACCCAAAGTCCGCGGTGGTCGAGAAGCTGGTCGACGACCTCAGGTCGATTCGCCGATAGACATAGTGCCAGCAGTTCTTATCCAGCGTGCTGGTCTGTGCTAGATTTCCCTCGTGAAAAACCACCCCTTCCTCGCAATGGGCCCCTACCGGCTCCTGCTCACCCTCGCTGGCCTGCTCCTGTTCGTTGGCTCCCGGGCGCCGCCGTTGCTGTCTCCCACCCACCTTTCCGACTTCGCAGGCGAGTACGAAAGCGAAGAGCTGGGCACAAATCGCGCTGACACGGCTTTGGAAGGATGACTTCAGCGGATCGGCCCGGTTCGCACGATCGGTTGAGTTCGAGCGAGATGCGGCAGGAAAAGTGCCTGGCTTTTTCGGTTTTCATCGACGAGCGGAGTCGCAACGTCCGGTTCAAGAAACGCAGGTAATGGCGCGAACGCAATTGCCACCTCTTAATCGGGACCAATCGCGAGAAGACGGTACTTCGGGACAATCGTCACGAGCTGGCGTCGCGACTTCAAAGCCTTCGAATTGCCGCGACCGTTGAGGCCATCAAATAGGTAAAGCCAGTCGCATCGATAGCCAGGAGGACAGATCGTGGTGGTAACTTCGCGCCAGGCTCTGGCATTTATCGAGGAGCACGGTGTAGTTCTCGAATCGGCGCATGGCTCGGCGCCCTCCCTTGCTGAGTTCGTCGCGGGCGAGCCCGTCCGAGGTAGCTGGTGGTCTCACGCGAAGGGTCGTCAGATCTTTGCGCTGACGCGGGCGATCCGCAGCAACGGCGATATTCTTGTCTGTCGCCTGATCGACGGCAAGGTCACCTTCGTCCATCGCCGGTTGTGGCCTGCTCTTGTCCGGATGGCTGATCGGTTCGAGGCAAAGCGCGTGTCGCAACTCCGCGAAGTGCATACGAGTGCGGGGCAACATGTGACGGCAGAGACCTCCCTCCCGGATTGGGTTCCTTCAGATGTCCATCGGGCTGCGAGGAATCTTTCAGAAGAAGCGGCGCTTGGCGAAATTGGTGCCTGGGTCAATGGTGAAGCGTCGCGTTGAGTGAAACAGCGTCTCAGGTGTCGAAACATCTCAACAAAGGAGTATGTCGTGAATATACCAAGAGGGGCAAGAGTACGCATCATCACCAGTTGGATATTGGTAGTTCTGCTTGCCCTTGGATACCTCGCAGCCGCAGCAGGCAAACTGGCAGGAGCTGCAACCGAGACCTTTGCCAATTGGGGATATCCAGCCTGGTTTGCAACGCTGATCGGTGTGCTCGAGCTTGCCGGTGCGATAGGTCTACTCATTCCAAAAACCATGCGATATGCAGTTCTGGGTTTGACTGCAGTTATGATTGGGGCAGCCTATACGCACCTTGCGAACAATGAAGGACTCCAGGTCGTGCGCCCCGCGGTTTTTCTCGCGCTCTTGTGGACTGCGTGGTGGCTACGTCAGACTCCCGCAGCGGCGCGGCGAGATGTTGATGAGCGGTCCAGGAACAAAGCCTGATCGTTAGCAAAGGAGCGAAGACAATGAATTTGAAGGGCCTCTTTATCGCGTGTTCTCTGCTCATGCCCCTGAGTTCGATCTTTGCGCAGTCGGCAGGTGTAGCTGCCGACGCCATTTCCGGCACATGGAAGGGAAGTATGGGCGCGGGCGGTACCGATGTCAGACGGACACCGATCACTGTCGAGTTGAAGCTTGACAGCAAATCCGGATTGTCGGGGACGGTCACGGGTCCGCCGCAACCTGGAGAGATCAAGACGGGATCTTTCGATGTGACGACCGGCGCGTTAAAGTTTGAGGTGACCGTCTCGGGTAATCCCAATCCTTTCGTCTTTGAAGGTACCGTCGCAATGGGTACCGTCACCGGCCGGATCACTGTGGGCAGCAATGGCGGACTCTTCAACATCTCAAAGACTGGCTCAGAGCCGTCGGCAGCGCCAGTGGGGAGCGAGGCATCGGAGCGGATGCGCAAGAGCTTCGCTGAAGTCAGCGGTTATGTCATAAAGGCCGCGGACCTTGTCGCAGCTGACAAGTATGGCTATCGGCCCGCGGAAAGCGTCCGCACCTTCGGACA
Organism: Acidobacteriota bacterium; assembly: GCA_040007555.1. Lineage (GTDB taxonomy): Bacteria > Acidobacteriota > Blastocatellia > RBC074 > RBC074 > JANNRD01. The sequence goes on from JBDTUW010000524.1 coordinate 3,356, forward strand.
AGTGGTTGCTCACATCGCGGACTCGTACAATTACTTTTGCGCTCAAGCGGCCGGGCGGAACGTGCAGTGGTCTGAAGCGATCGAGAAGGGCGCGATTGACAAGGCAACCCTCGTTGAGAAGCTCAAGCAGGCGACCGATTCGTGCAATGCGCCGTATGGCGGCGACGCGAGCAAGCCAGGTCCGCTGATCGATAATATCTCGCACACCAATCTACATTACGGCAATATCATTACCTACATGCGGATCCTGGGACTCAAACCGCCCTCGAGCTAAAAATCAAAACCGGCGGGCGACTCATGCGCGTGGGGAAAATTAATGAAATCGGGTTCAGGCGGGCTCAACCCAGCGGACAATCCGCTAAGCGGTGCTTGATCAGCCATCGGGCTCTCGCCAGGGACAACTGACAGATCGGTGATGAAAAAGGATACCATGCGAAAACTCTTCACGAAGATGGCGGCGCTGATGTTGTGCCTCTCAATTGCAGGTCCGGTACATCCTCAATCCGCTACCGTGCAGGACTACAAGGCGCTCGTCCTCAAAGATGTCGAGGGCATGAAGAAGCA
>JBDTUW010000525.1:0-3917 GCA_040007555.1 Acidobacteriota bacterium
AGGGCGCGAGCCTTCTTTTTGCAGGCGTGCTGACGGCTACGATGAGGAATGCGGTGCCAGGTGTACGCGGAGTGAAACTGATTCCTGACACGGGTCATTAGGTGCAGCAGGAACGCTCGCAAGAGACCAATGCCGAGATTGTGCAGCTTCTTAAGGGATTCGCACGGTGAACTCGGAATCGCGCAGAGTCATCGAATCACATCTACCTAATCCTGTTTGGTAGCCGTGCTGCTCTCGGGCTGCTCAACTTCAACCGCAGGTCCTTCACAAGACGCGAAATTGAGCGAGCACCGTAAGAGAGGGCGGTTTCTGCCCATTCGGGCGCTTTCCAGTCAATCAGCCATAGGCAGGCTGCGTTGACCATGGCCGTGATGACGAGTGCAGCCACTGCCGGGTGGGCCGATATGCACTGAAATCAACCAGCGTCCCATCAGCATTCGGAGGAGCGCCTCATTCAACCGCGGAAATCACATCTGAGGCTCAGCGACCCCGCCGCTTCGCCGCGCGACTTAATTCAGGCGTTATTCGCTTGCTTCAAGGAAACATAAACAGGAGGCCGTCACGCAGGGCGTAGTTGTGTGGTGACTGCGTTATAATCGAGACCATACACGTTACGAGGCCGATGCGTGTGCCTCGCTCAAAAGGATGAGCAAATTGATTGCTGTCTGGCCGATACCGATGCGCGCGTATCGATCGGGAGCGACCGTTCCAGGTCAATCGAGGGGTGACATTGTTAAGCGAGGCGAGTGCGCATTTGACGCGGCTGAGCGCTTCTCGTCAGGACCGGCATTTGAACATTCCCCTGATCAAACATTGTATTGGTTGAAGGACAAGATGACAAAAGAGGAAGCATTAATCTTCAAGTCGAGGTGGCATCTGGTGAATGAACGGACTGCAGAGGAGATTAGGAGAACAAACGCGATCACAAAACTACATCAGTTGGCCGCAATGTACGCGGCAGGCCAGTCGCTCGGTTGGTCGGAGGGAATGAGTGTTGGCGAAGATGAAGTACGCGAGCGTTGGCAACGACTGCGGGAGAAAATGAATGGCAGCGCGCAAACTTTCTGAGGACTTTATCCTCGCGCTTCAGTCCGTGTTTGGCTGGCTTAGCGCCGAGGGGGTGCCGGGATCGTGCATTGGTGGCGTTGCCGTATCACTTATCGCTCAGCCGAGGACGACACAGGACATAGACCTGGTGATATGGCTGGACGAGAAACGCTGGGAATCATTTGTCGAAACGGGCGAGAGGCATGACATCACTCCGCGAATCACCGATGCCGTGGATTTTGCCAGGCAGGTAAGGGTGCTTCTGCTGAGACATGACAGCACCGGAATCAACCTTGACATCTCGCTCGGTGCCCTTGAATTCGAACGCGAGTTGATCGAGCGCGCGGTGACGCTGAAGATGGGGGACCTGACAATCACGGTTCCTACACCCGAAGATTTGATTATTACCAAAGCAGTAGCTCAAAGGCCGAAGGACCTGGCCGACATTGACGCCATCGTCAGCGTCACTCCACATCTTGATACGCAGCGTATCAGGCATTGGGTCGGACAATTCGCCGAGACACTGGAAATGCCGGAGATCGTAGACAGCGTAGAGAAAGTCTTGCGCTATTATTCAACTGCAGGTAACGAGTCCCCGTCGAGAGTGCCGCCACGAAGTCAGTCCAAACGCAAGAAAGACAAATGACCCGATTGGTTTGCCTGGAGGCGCCAACGTATTGCTGAGGTTTGATGACAATATACACCGGGCACGGGGCCCGAAAAATCGTGAACAGGGGGCGACAGAGCCGGTCCGGCTGGGTGCGCGAGGCATACTTCGGTCTGTTGCTCGATGGTCACACGCGGGCTATCCGCGTGTACGACACCTTTCTACCCGATGGGAAGCTTCTCTATTGTCTTGTCCTCGACGAGGCCACCCTCCACATTACCCGGTGACCTGAGTAGAAGAGATTACCTTGGTATAGAAGAGGAGCCACGATGCGATCAGCCGCAAAACTCTATTTGTCGATCCTCGTCTTACTTATCGGCACCTCGAACGCCGCTCCGCAAACCGCTCCAACCAGTCCTCCCAAAACGCCGGGCACAATTGCCGGTCGTGTCAGCGCTGACGGACAGCCGGTAGCAGGCGTTGAAGTATTGCTCAAGCCTGGCGGAACTCCCTCTGGCATGGACTTCTTGCAATCCAGCCTTGCTGCAACGGCAATCACGGATTCGGAGGGCTGGTACAGATTCGCGAACGTTGCGCCTGGCAGTTATCGCGTCGTGGCCTACGCCCCAGCACACGTCATCGAAGGCGACAACAATCCGATCTCGCCCGGTAAACCGGTTAACGTCCTCGAAGGTGAGGCAGTAGAAAACGTCGACTTTTCGATCACACGCGGCGGCGTTCTGACAGGCAAGGTGACGGCTTCCAACGACCGCCCTGTGATCGCCGAATTCGTTCGCGCCCACAGACTGAACAACGCGGGAAAGAGTACCTCGACAGGTATTCCTGATTTCAATGTGTGGCAGACAGATGATCGTGGCGTTTATCGCATCTTCGGCCTGGAGCCGGGCCGCTATATCGTCGGCGCCGGAGCTTCGCCGGAAGACGCAGTGATGAGGATTGCCACAGGGGGTGGAAGCAGAGCTCATTATCGAAGGACGTTTTCCCCCGAAGCCGTCGAGGAAGCCCAAGCCAGAATCATTGAAGTCAGCCCGGGCGTGGAAGTCGAGAACATCGATATCAAACTTGTCTCGGCTGCCGAAAGTAGAACCTTTACGGCCACCGGACGTGTCATCGAAGCCGAATCCGGCAAGTCCGTAGCAGGCCTGATGATCACTTACACCGCGACAAGAGCAGGCTCGGGCAGCTTCGGCATGGGCACTTCCGCAACGAACTCTCAGGGAGAGTTCCGGTGGGAAGGGCTAAAGCCGAACAGCTACCGCGCATCTGTCCTTGGACTGGAAGCCAGCGAGAACTACGGCGAACCGATTGAATTCGAAATCAGTGGTAGCGATGTGACCGGGCTGGAGATCACGATGCGTCGAGGCGTCAGCATCAGCGGTGTGGCCGTGATTGAAGGCTCGACTGATCCCAAACTGAGGGAGAAGCTGGGGAACGTCCGAATCTTTGCCCTGCCGCAGGAAGCCCGCGGACCATTGGGTATGTCCATCGTCGTGGGGCAGGTCAATCCCAACGGCACGTTTAAAATCGGCGGCGTTCATCCCGGCAATATCAGGCTGAGCGCGGAAACATCTCTGGCCGACAAAGCCCTTTCGCTGCTGCGGGTCGAACATGAGGGGGGTGAAGTCAGGGAGCTTCACCTGAGCGCGGGCGAGGCCACCACTGGAGTTCGGTTGGTCTTCGCTTACGGGACAGCCAGCATCGCGGGCAACGTCGAAGTTCGCGGCGGTAAGTTGCCACCGAATGTGCGTTTGATGGTCATCGCGCTCCGCGGAGGCGGTGGCGAGGGCACCTTCGACTCCAGGACCGCCGAAGTTGACGCGCGCGGCCAGTTCCTACTGGAAGGCTTGTCACAAGGCAATTACAGACTGAGCGTTGGTCCGCTCTACTTCTCGGCTCCAGAGACCAAACTGCCGAAGAACGAACAGACCGTGACAGTTGTTGGCAATTCCAGACAAGAAGTGACGTTGGTTCTGGACTTTTCAAGGAAGGAGGAGAAATGAGAGTTCGCCGCGGAGGCTTGGCTGACGAGAGCCGGCTAGAGAAGACCCTGTTAACGGTCGTTCTCTTCGTGGTGTTGGCTTTTCCATCCACTGCGGACGCTTTTCCGCAACGCGCGACGGGCGCAATCTCCGGCCGCGTAGTCAGCGAAGATGGCCAGCCGATTCCGCATGCAAGGGTCAGCATCGTAGGTGTCGGCGGGTTGACCAAGATCATGAGCGGGCGGCTGGAGGTCCCTGCCGAC
>JBDTUW010000526.1:0-3917 GCA_040007555.1 Acidobacteriota bacterium
GTGGTGGAAGTATCTATCTCAAATGCCGCCTCGCTGACGCGCTCTCCGTTGATTCGCACACCGCCTTGCGCCACGAGCCGCCTCGCTTCGGCCTTTGACGGCGCGAGATCCGCATTAACCAATAGGTCGACCAGCTTTATCGAGCCGGTGACTTTCATCTCGATCAACGCAACATCCGTGGGTGACTGATGCTCGCGAAAGCGGCGAATGAATTCAACCTCGGCGCGCTCGGCTTCTTTCGTCGAATGAAAGTCGGCAACGACACGCCGGCCAAGCTCTGACTTCACGTCACGCGGATGCCTGTTGCCAACGGCCACATCATTCTCAAGCGCCTTGATCTCGGGCACCGTCAAGTCGGTCAGCAATTCGTAGTATCGCCACATCAGATCATCCGAGATCGACATGACCTTGCCGTAAATCTCATCGGCAGACTCGGCGATGCCGATGTAATTGCCAAGACTTTTCGACATCTTATTGACGCCATCCAGCCCCTCGAGCAGCGGCGTCGTCATGATCACTTCGGGAGGCTGCCCGAATGACCGTTGAATCTCGCGCGCCATGAGGAGGTTGAATTTCTGATCCGTTCCCCCAAGCTCAACATCCGCCTTGAGGGCTACTGAATCGTAGCCCTGCACCAATGGGTAGAGCAGTTCGTGAAGGCTGATCGGCAATCCTTCGCTGTAGCGTTTGGAAAAGTCTTCGCGCTCCAGCAGCTGCGCGACGGTCGCCTGAGCCGTCAGCTTGATGAAATCCTCAGGTGTAAACGCGCTCATCCAGCGAGCGTTGAAGTCGATGATCGTCTTCTCTGGATCGAGCAATTTGAAGATCTGCGCCTTATAGGTTTCGGCGTTGGCGTTGATCTGGTCGCGTGTCAGTGCCGGACGTGTGGCATTGCGTCCGGTTGGATCACCGATAAGACCCGTAAAGTCTCCGATAAGGAAGATCACTTCATGCCCGAGTTGCTGGAAATGCCGCATCTTTCGGATGAGCACAGTGTGTCCCAGATGCAAGTCGGGAGCGGTTGGGTCGAATCCAGCCTTGATGCGAAGCGGGCGGCCAGAAGTGGCCGAGGCCTCGAGCTTTTTTGCGAGGTCCTCCTGACGGATGACATCGACAGTCCCCTTACTAAGAAACGCGAGCTGTTCGTTGAGATTCATGCGATTTTATTGCATACCCTCGCGATAGCCGAGACGTGTCCGCGCGCTCAGGTCGCTCTGCTCCATCTGAATCTGGATCGTGCGCCAACGGCCGGAACGGCGCGAGTTCTCCGGTTCATAGACGATCGTGTACTGGCTGTGCAGCTCATCGACTAATTCACCCAGCACGCGTTTCAGCTTTCCGCGCGTTCCAGTCAACGAAAACCCGCCGGGTGTTGTCAGGTAGCGGCCACCCGTTTCGGTCGCGAGCCGTTCCAGCGTCTGACCCGCAGCCTGTCGCTCAACGGAGCGACGGGCCGTTTTTCCCGTGTTGATGAGGTCGATTGGGTAAACTGCCACTCCGGCCAGAAAGGTCTGCGACTCCGTGTCGCGAAGGCTCGCGCGGCTGCCGCTATCCGACCCGTCTGTCAGCAGTACCAGCGCGCGTCGTCGTTCGGGCCTCTTCCGGAGATCGGTCGCCGCCCGAAGCACCGCGTCGTAGAACGGGCTGTTACCACCCGTCTTGATAGCGGCGAAGACCTGCTTGAGGTCCGATATATCCGACGAATAATCGCGCTTCATTTCGACGTTACCATCGGCGAAGGTGTAGATCGCGAGAGTATCGTCATTGTGCATCGCCTCAGCGAGGTCGAGAGTCAAACGACGCCAGCGTTCCAGATCACCAGCAAGGGCGCTGCCGGAGGTATCGATGACCATCGCCACTGCGAGAGGCGAATCTTCACCAAGCAGCTGGACCAGGTCCTGCTGGCGTCCGTCCTCGAGCACCTGAAACGCCTGCCGATCGAGGCCGGTCACAAGCTGCCCGCGCGCGTTTGTCACCGTGACCTTGATCGCCACCTGCGCTGTCTCGAAACGCAGGGTCTCGGAGGAGACGCCGCTCACGGGTTCATCCGAGCCGACGAAGATATCCTTAAATCGATCGCGCATCCCACCCGAGATGCGAAAGCCATTCTTCTTGAAGGCTTGTCCAAATTCGCTGAGGAAGTTCGGGTCCTTGGCCGTTCCTTCCGTGGCGTGGCAAATAGTGCAATCCGTGCGCAGGGCGGGCATGGACCTCGCGTCAAGCGCATAAAGATTCATATAGGGAGGGTGCCCGCTGACGCGATAGGCAATCAGCGAGACGATGACGAGGGCGGCTACCTTGTGCAAAGAGCTTGAACGAAACATAAAACATCTCCCAGGGGGCCTTCCACACCATTCTGCCACAATACGAACGATTTTAGATTTTAGAATTTGGATTGAGGTTACGCGGTAGCCGCAATCCAAACTCCAAACATAACCAGGGGCCTGTTTCATCGCGCCGCTACTACCAAAAGACCGTTTGCGAAGTCTACTCCTTAGTCGTCGGCGAAACTTCGGAGGACGGTGCGGGCGGTGCCGCCTGTGCCTTTGCCAATTTCTTGCCGTAGCGAAGATAAAGCGCCGGCATAAAGAACAGATTGAGCAAGGTCGAAGTAAACAGGCCGCCGAGGATCACCACCGCCAGCGGGTGTTCGATCTCGTGGCCCGGCTTGTTGCCTCCGATGACAATCGGGAGCAATGCGAGCCCCGTCGCCAAAGCGGTCATGAGAATCGGCGCCAGACGTTCTGCCGAGCCTCGCAAAACCAACTCCCTGCCGAATGCTTCTCCTTCGGACTCCTCGAGATGCCGGTAATGGCTGACCAGCATTATCCCGTTGCGCGCGGCAATTCCCAGTACAGTCACAAAGCCCACGAGTGAGCCAAGTGATAGCACACCTCCTGTCAGCACGGTCGCCGCGACACCCCCGATGAGTGCGAAGGGCAGACTGAAAAAAACCAGGGCCACCAGTCGTGGCTGGCGAAAATCTGCGTGTAACAGGAGCAGAATCGCGACCATCGCCAGCGCCGAAAGGGCGAGTAATCGGTTTCTCGATTCCTGGCGCTCTGCGTATTCGCCGAGAAATTCCGGATGATAGCCGCGCTCGAAGGACATTGCCTTCACTTTGGTTTCGATCTCTCTTGCCACGCTCCCAAGATCCCGGCCTTTGACGTCGCAAGTCACATCAATACGTCGCGAAGCGCCTTCGCGTTGAATTACATTTGGTGCAGGCGCGATATGCACATCTGCGACATCCCCCAGTGGCGCGTCGCCACCAGTGGGGAGGCTGATCCGCAGACGTCGCACTGCTTCGATATCTGTGCGTGTATTTGGCGCCCCCCAGACCACCACGTCGTTAATCTGCTGTGCCTGATAAAGCTCCCCGACCTTTTGGCCCTTGATCAGCGTCGTCGCCATGCGGCGGATGTCACCCGCCGTCAGACCGAAGCGAGCAGCAGCCTCCGACCGCAGCCGTACTTCGATCTGAGGCACGAGTACCTGCTGCTCGACTTTCAAATTCGAGACACCCTGAATCCCACTGAGCGTCTTGTTCACGTCCGCGGCTTTCGCGCGGAGCCCATCCAGCTCCGGCCCGTATATACGCACAACGAGTGAAGCGCCCGCTCCGGTCAGCACCTCCTTGATACGCTCTTTGAGATAAGTCAGGAGGTCGCGAACCAGACCGGGATATCCGTCCACAACCGCTTGGATCTTTGCGACCGTGGGGTCATAGGGCGCTTTTGGATCAATGCTGATCCATAGTTCGGTAAAGTTGGGGCCGACCACTTCATCCGCGACCTCGGCGCGACCAATGTGCGAACCGAAGTTGCGTACACCGGGAATGGTCCGCAGTTCCTTGCTGACTCGTATCGTGATGCGGTTCATCGCCTCAAGCGACGTGCCGGGCTTTTCGACCCAAT
>JBDTUW010000527.1:0-3914 GCA_040007555.1 Acidobacteriota bacterium
CGGATAAAGAGAAGGCGCTACCGGCAACTACTTGCCTTCCTTCGCGTCTTTCGCGGCCTTCGCGTGAGTCTTCATGTTCCCCAACCGGCATCGTTCCGGTCAAACCGTTCACTTATCGAGAAAGATAATTGTTTCACGCCGATCCCCGATCCAAGGGATCAGAGCGACGTTGCCTTAGCAGCCCGTGGCCCAAATGCAAAACTCATACGATCAGATCTCCGAGCAATGGCATGCCAGCGCCAGAGGACAAGCCTACGTCGATCGAGTTTTAGGTTATGTCGACCTGGTTCTTGCAGGATTGCAGCCGGGAGCTGGAGTCCTCGATCTGGGCTGTGGTACTGGCAACCCGATCGCGAGGTACATCGCTGAAAAGGGCTTTCTGGTAACGGGCGTTGACCAATCGGCAAGGATGCTGGAAATCGCGCACAACGAAGTTCCTGAAGCTGTGTTCATTCACGCCGATATGGTGGATGTAGAGTTAACTGGCAAATTTGCGGCGGCGATAGCCTGGGATTCTGTTTTCCATGTCGAGCGTAAGTATCATTTCGACATTTTTCGTAAGCTGGCCAACGCTCTTGTACCCGGCGGCCGCCTGTTGTTGTCTATTGGTGGTTCGGACTCCGCTTCGAATTGTGAAGACTCTGCATCAGATGTTGACCCGGAATCGGAAGGCTTTACTTCGCAAATGCATGGACACACATTCTTCTATAGCGGGTATGACCCTCAAGTAGCGCGTCACCTCCTGGAGTCTGCAGGTTTTGAGATTGAGGTTTGGGAAGTTGATGATCCGTCCGCCCGAGGCCATATCGCCGTCATCACCAGGAAAGTAACGCAGCCGTCGCCCAAACGCCGCGGTGAAGTATGACGTTTGCGAGGGCGGGGACAATCCCAGCCCATACTCATCGCGCACCAGAGGATGAAATTTCTTTGAAAGTAGCCGCGTATCAGGCCCCTCTTATTCCCTGCGGCTCGCTGGAGGCGATCGACCTCATTCGCAGACGAGTTCACTGGTGCGAAGCGGAAGGAGTGGAAGTCCTGTGCTGCCCCGAGGCTATTCTCGGAGGCTTGGCAGAGGATGCAGCACATCCCGCCGACTTCGCGATGAACGTCGCAAGCGGTCAGCTAAGCACCGCGCTAAAACCACTTGCAAGCAAAACAGTGACAACTATCGTTGGCTTCACAGAGACTACAGGGAACGAGACGTTCTACAATTCGGCAGCCGTCTTTCACAGAGGGTCCGTGATCGGACTGTTTCGTAAACTGTACCCGGCGATCAGAAAGTCGATCTACCGGGCTGGTGAAGACGTGCCGGTTTTCAGGGTTGGTGATCTAACCTTCGGAATCATCGTCTGCAATGATTCAAACTATCGCGAGCCAGCGCGACTCATGGCCTCGCAGGGTGCGACGGCGCTTTTCATACCCACAAACAACGGTCTCCCGATAACGAAGGCTGATGTCGTGGCGGACGCAAGGAAGGCCGACATCGCTCTGGCAACGCAGAACGACATGTGGATAATTCGCGCTGATGTGGCAGGCCGCACTGCGGACCTGATCTCGTACGGATCGTCCGGCATCGTCGATCCGGATGGGATGGTCATTCAAACGGCGAAGCGACTCAGTGAGGACATTTTGGTAGCAGATATTGGGACCGCACGTGCGGGCCTCCCTTGCTTCTCCGCGCCTCTGCGCTAACTTCCCGGCTGGTTGCAATTTGAACGAGACAGGCTAGCCCGATCGAGTTCTCAATGCTCGAAAAGTTTCAACCGAGCGGGTGCGATTATCGATACAATGTCGTAGCGATAATTGGCAGCAGTAGCTCCATATACAAAGGATTCCAAAAAAATGGACAGGCAACGTCTCAACAAGAGCATTCAACAACTACACGACGAACTTGGGCAAGTCGACTCCGTTGATGAAAGCGAGCGACAAGTCCTTGAGCAGTTGAGGTCCGACATTCAGGACGTGCTGAAAGAGAAAGAAGGACACGACGAGGAAGGATATAAACTGCTGTCCGCACGGCTCCAGGGAAGTGTCGCGAAATTCGAGGCCTCTCATCCGACGTTAACAATGCTCATGGGACAGACGATCGACATGCTGGCGCAGATGGGGATTTGAGCGACGATCGGCGCTGGTTTTTCGCAGGCCGTCAACCTGGTTCCCGCGACTGACCGCAGCCGGAAGGAGGCGCCAGCCTATGGGCGAGAAACGTCACGCAGTCTCCACCCTTGTTCTTGGAGGATTGGTCCATGTTTCGCACCTTGATCGCTCTCTTCGCTTTATTCGCAGCAGGCCTCGCCGGTCAGTCATCGACAACGAAAATACACCGCCTCGAGGCAACGCCGGCGACCGTGGCCTACGGCTACTACTGGGCTGAAGCGAAGCCGGCTTTGCGTATCGCATCGGGCGACATCATTGACGTCGATACGCTCCTGACCAATACCCCGACGGGTCTTCAGAACGCTGGCGTTGCCTCTGACAAGATTCAGTCGTCGCTCAAGGCGATTGTTGCTGAAGTGACCGGAGATCGCCGTGGGCCAGGTGGACACATCCTGACCGGGCCGGTGTACGTGGAGGGAGCGGAGCCGGGCGATGTCCTCGAGGTGAAAGTCTTATCGATCGATCTGGCGATCGATTATGGCTACAACGGGTGCAGCGGTTTCATTCCCGCGAACTGCGACCGTTCGATGCGCCCGAAAATCATTCCGCTCGACAAAAAGACCATGACCGCCGAGTTCATGCCGGGAATCGTCATTCCGTTAAAACCGTTCTTCGGGAGCATGGGAGTGGCGCCTGCACCGGAGATCGGCAGGGTGAGCAGCAATCCGCCTGGCAGGCACGCAGGCAATCTTGACAATAAAGAACTCGTTGTCGGTTCGGCGCTCTATATTCCGGTATTTGTCACCGGCGCGCTTTTCGAGATTGGCGATGGGCACGCCGCCCAGGGCGATGGCGAAGTGGATCAAACCGCCATTGAAACGTCTCTTCGCGGACGTCTGCAGCTGACCGTGCGGAAGAACATGAGCCTTGTCTGGCCTCGTGCTGAAACACAGAGCGATTTCATCAGCATGGCGACCGACCCGGATCTGACGACAGCTACCACAATGGCGATTCAGGAAATGGTAGATTTTCTTGTACGCAGTAAGGGTCTGACCAAACACCAGGCATATCAGCTTGTGAGTATGGCCGGCAACGTTGCGATCACGCAGCTTGTAGACAAACCGAATCTGGGAGTCCACGTGAAAATGCCGAAGAACATCTTCAAATGAGATGCTGTCATTCACAGCGATGGAGGTAGTCCGTCAGCGAAACACGCGAATGGACATCGCTCCAATCCCCTTATGATTATGATCCTAGTGAAAAGGGGTCCGCCGCCGTAGCGTTGTATCGGCACTTGACGAATCGCAGGCAGCGCAATTTAGGCAAATTGCGCTACATGACTGCGTCACTTCCAAGGCTTGTTTCTAAGGTCGCCTGCTTACCGTCGCAAGGACGACGCAAGGGCCTAAGGGAAGTTGGGCCTGTAAACTAGTCATCAGCCGGTCCGGAGTCTCCAATGATGGCGGAGCGATTCGTTTCAGTCGTCCTCGACGGGCATAAGGGGCTCGCTTTCGAGATCCCGTTTGATCCGGCGGAACGGTGGGGCGCGGCACAGGTACAGTTGTGGCCCGGCCGGCGCGGGTATCGCGTGCGGGGCACTGTCAACAAACTTCCGGTTGAGGGCGTCATTGTCTCGCGGGCCCGTAAGTTCTTTGTCCTCGTAAATGATCATATGCAGACTGCAGGAGAACTGCGAGATGGCTCGAGCGTCCGAGTTTCCCTGTCGCTACTGGTTACCTGAACATCGCGTGCAGGTCGGTTGGTTAGTTTTCCTCGCGGGCCGGCGCGCACCCCGGGGTGATGCGCAGCGCTCGGTT
>JBDTUW010000528.1:0-3907 GCA_040007555.1 Acidobacteriota bacterium
GCGGCTCTAACGATAGTGACGTGACCGCGCTCATCGTCATGCCGCATAGCTCGCCGTCAGCGGCCGTGGCGGTGACGATCGAAACACCGGTGAGCCAGTGGCTCGCGATTTGTTTGAACAGGTCGGGTGTCACAAACCGTTCAGTCTACCAGAGACAGGCAGCGTCTTTTCCTGGCAGGAAGATTCCCTTTACACCCAGAAACCTTTCTGACATAATGCCTCGCGTACTTGGGGCGGCAATGAGGGTCCCCGGTAACAGTTAGGAGTGCGACCGTGAAGAAGCTTTTCGTCGGCAACCTGCCGTATAGTGCAAATGAGCCGGATGTTCAGGGATTCTTTGAGGGTGCGGGAGTCCCTGTAGATAGTGTGACGGTCATGCGCGACCGCTTCACTGGCCAGGCCAGGGGATTCGGTTTCGTGGAGATCAACGATGATGGAGCCGCGCAGCGAGCAGTAGACGCCTGCAACGGCAAGGAGTTGAACGGTCGAGCGGTCGTGGTCAACGAAGCCCGGCCCATGACCCCGCGCGAAGGTAGTGGTGGGGGTGGTGGACGTCCGCCTCGCCGCTATTAGAAAAGTTAGGGCAGGCGCTTTCGCCTGCCCTAAACCGGCCGCAGGTCTAAAGTCTAAGCCACAGTCCGCCGATCAGAAGTGCTGGAAAGGATCTCCATGCGCTTCTTCTCACTTGCATTTATTACCCTAGCCGCTGGCATCGCCGTGGCCGCTGACCGTCCCGTGACTTACTTGGAAGGAAACGTCGAGGGCCTCGCCGTCAACGCGACCGGCACCCTCCAGTTCAAGGATTCCAAGGCGATGGTGCTCCACGCCAAGGGAGCGGACGTTGTGGTTCCGTACGCAGCGGTTTCTAAGATTGACCGCAAGACGGCTCCCGTCCTGACGGAAAAAGATCCTCTCTATAAGGTGTGGACCATCCACAAGCGCCTGCTGATCGCGACGCCGCTGGAACTCCTGACCGTTGCCTATTCCGACAGAGCTGGCGCCTCCAAATCTGTAACTATCGAAATGGACAAGGCCGCCGCGGACCGTGTTCAAGCCCAAGTGAAGCAGGTGACCGACAAGCTTGAGGCGAACAAGGGCAACTGGTGGGGCGATTCGGTCTGGAAGACTGCCCGCAATAAAGACCAATGGGCTGGCTCCGGCGTGATCGCGAGCCGCGAATAGCGTAAAACTTCGTTCTCCTGACAATGGCGGATTGGACCTTGTGTCCGGTCCGCCTTTCTTATTTATGCCCGAGAGCGACGGATTCAATTTTCAGTGGGCTGTCTCTCGATGTGATCCACGATCAGCACGTCGATGGGAGTTTTCGTCGACACGAGTTTAAGTCCGGCTTGTTCCTGCAGTGCCTCGCGACCACAACGGGAAGCTGCACGGCGGCACTCCGGCGAACTTCATCGGTGATGAAGCTATTTATATCCAGCGTGTAATTGAACTTACCCTGGAGGCCAGTGCTGTCCACCACCGGCGTCGCCAGGAAGGTGGAGATGGTCTCTACCAACGGTTGCATCGTGGCGCCTGCGCCTCGAACACTCAGACTTCCGGCACGGAAGCTCGGCGAACCTTCAGTATCGGTCGGGACCATTTTATGCCCACCCTTCACGACTGTAAGCTCGAGAATCGACAATACGCGACTCTCACGATGCAGAACCAACTTGAAGCGTTCTGCCAACAGCTGCTGCATCATCAACCGCATCTCGGCCTCCGTGGTCCCTGTGTCGGTCGCAGCCGCGATATCGAAGCGCAGCTCCGTCAGCCAGGACGGGCCGAGGATCATAGGAGACTGAGTATTGTAAGACCAGCGCAGACACTCTAACAATGTTTGGCCCTGCATCCGGATGCTCTTGGACGATAGGTCAATGCTGCGCGCCCCCTGCGTGGTGGGTCGTATGGATGCGGCCTCAAAGGCAGGCTGCGCCCAAGCAGAGCCAGCCAGTAGCGCGATGAGCAGAAATCGTAAGGTCATGGCAAAAGGACGCACGGAACGCGAAGTTGTTACGGACGAGTCCGGCGTTTCGCGTTTATGCCATAGTGAAAACTTGCGAACGGGAGTTTGGAAAGCGCTAGGCGCGCAGATCACGTGGGGGTTGTTTCCGTTCTACTGGAAGCAGATCGAATTCGTGCCCGCACTCCAGGTGATGGGTCATCGCATTGTCTGGTCCTTCCTGACGCTTTTTGCGATCACTGTTTGGATGGGGCAGGGCAGCCGGTTTCGTCAATCGCTCCGAGCGGGACGGGGTCTATTGATCTACGCCTTGGCCGCCGTGCTCATCAGCCTGAATTGGTTTACCTACATCTGGGCGGTGAACCACAACTACATTGTCCAAACCAGCCTGGGGTACTTTATCAATCCCTTGGTCACGGTGCTGATTGGCGTCGTGCTCTTCGGGGAACGGCTGCGCAGAATGCAGTGGCTCGCCGTGGGATGTGCCGCCGCCGGGGTTCTCTATCTGGCGATCACCGTGGGCGAAATCCCTTGGATCGCACTGGCCCTGACGGCGACCTTCGCCAGCTACAGCGCCTTAAAAAAGATCGCCCCGCTTGGCGCGCTGGAAGGACTCACGCTGGAAACCGCGTGCGTGACGCTTCCCGCATTGCTCTACCTCATCTATGCGGACCGAACGGGAACCGGTGCGTTCGCCCACGCAGGGCTGGTGCCGACGCTCTACATGGCCGGGGCAGGAATCGCCACGACGATTCCGCTGGTATTGTTCGCGAGTGCGGTCCGAGAGATTCCGTTTACGCTCACAGGGGTACTGCTGTTCGTTTCGCCGATCATGCAGCTTTTGGCCGGAGTACTCTTCTACCACGAGCCTTTCGGACGCCCGCAAATGGTCGGCTTTACCGCCGTTTGGATGGGCCTTGCCATCTTTTCGGTCGATGGCTGGACGGCGCGAAGAGACTAGTTCCGGGCCGCCTGAACCTTCGGAGCGGACAGGTAGCCGACGATCATGTCCTTACGAACTTCGTTTACAACCAACTCGTAGGGCAGCGCCGCTTTCGGCATGATGAACTGGACAGGTTCATTCGCAGTCTTGTCTTTCTTTTCGATCAACTTGTCGTCCACCATGACTTCCACCGTGTATTTGTTCTTTTTTGGATCGGCCTTGGTCAGGCGGATCTGGAAATCGCCAACCTTCTGAGTCGTCTTGGCTTTGGCCAGCCGGAACTCGGTGTAGGTGCGCTCGCCGCGTTCCCGCAGAGCCGCCAGTTCGCGAGCATTGGTCGCAATCAAGCCGCTTTGCACTCCGAGGTCGCCCTTGGTGGAGGTAAGCGCCGAGATCGTCTTCTCGAGTTCGGACTTGGTCGCGTCGGCTTGCGTCTTTACGGCGGTCACTTCGGTGGACACGGCAGCAACACTTGCTTTGTTGGCGTTGGTATCTTCCTTGACGGCGGAAACTTCGGTGCTTACAGCGGCAACACTCTGGGCGACTTTGGCGGTTTCAGCGGCTTGCGCTTCCTGCACCAGGTTCAATCTCGCGGCTAGGACATCGGCGTGTTTGTCGGCCTCTACCTTGGCCTGTCCCGCGAGTTGTGTCGCCTGGCGGCGAGCTTCATCTAACTCTGTCTTCAGTGCATCTACCGAGGCGCGGGTGCTCTTCGTGCCCGTCGCCGAACTCTCATTGACCTTGCCAATCTCGCCGGCCAGGATTTCGCGCGTTTCGGCAAGTTCTGTCTTGAGCTGCTTAATCTCGTAAAAGCTGTAAATGGACGCTCCGACGAGCGCGAGAACAGCACCAAACAAGATGGGAACCTTGGCTCCGCCCGATGGGGCTTCCATGTTAGTTTCGCTCACAATGTTCTCCTTGCGTTCGCCTAATTACTGACTGCCGCAGTGGAATTAAGATGCACGACAGTTTCGTACCGTTACTACTAAAAACATTTTACCAAG
>JBDTUW010000529.1:0-3903 GCA_040007555.1 Acidobacteriota bacterium
CGAGTGGACTCGTTTCCGTCATGCCCCAGGCATGAATAAACTCTACGCCGAGATTGCTTTCAAACCATTCGATCATGGCCCGCGGCGGCGCCGATCCACCGCACAGCATCGACCTCAGATTCGAGAGATCATATTTGCCCGGATTCGCAATCAGCTCGTTCATGACTCCGAGCCAGATCGTGGGAACCCCCGCGGTAAAGGTCACCTTTTCATCCTGAAGCAACTGACATATTGATGGCCCATCCATCGAGGAGCCAGGAAAGACCTGCTTGTTTCCCAACATACAACCCGTGTATGGCAACCCCCACGCATTCGCGTGAAACATCGGCACTGCCGCCATAATAGTGTCCGAACGCGTCAGACCCAGAAAATCCGGCAACCCTCCGGTCACCGTGTGCAGGTAGTTCGAACGATGTGTGTACATCACTCCCTTTGGATTGCCGGTCGTTCCGCTGGTGTAGCACAGTCCAAGCGGGGAGTTCTCGTCCAGATCTGGCCAGGTGAATTCCGCGGACGCGTCGGCGAGGAGCTTCTCGTAGTCTGAGACAGGTGAAAGCGAAGTTTTGTAGTTTCCCGAATTGCTCATGACGACGAAATGCTTGACGGTGGGCATTTTGCCGGCAAGCTTCTCCAGCAAGGGAAGAAGCTCATCGTCCACAAAAATCACCTTGTCCTCGGCGTGATTGATGATGTATTCGAGGTCGACCACGCTCAGGCGCAGATTGAGCGTATGCAGCACAGCCCCCATGCACGGCACGGCATAATAGAGCTCAAGGTGTCGATAGCCGTTCCAGGCAAAAGTGGCGACGCGATCGCCGGGCTGAACGCCGAGGGACGTGAGCGCATTGGCGAGTTTGCGAGCCCGCTGACCCAAATCCCCATAGGTATAACGATGCACACCATCGCGCGTTTTTGACACGATCTCCACTTCTGGTGCCAGCGCCGGCCCGCGGTCCATCAGGCGTGCCATCGTTAACTGAGTGTTCATCATCGTCATATGCTGCTCCTCATCCATTCAAGAAAGGGTGAAGAAAGGGGTTTCACCCGAAGAAAAGGCACTTGCCCGAGCGCGTTTCGTTCCCGTCATTGCATATACGCAGGTTCCTGAAAGACAGGATCTGCGAGTTTTGCGAGGATCAGTGCGGAAGACTCTTCAACGCTGGCATGCAGTGAGTTTCCATGAGAGTCCATGGTGACGATTGCGGGCAGATCAGTCACCCGAAGATGCCACATTGCCTCGGGAATCCCGAATTCAAGCAGATGGACGCCCACAACTTCGTCGATGCATTTGGCGTAATACTGGGCCGCCCCACCAATCGCGTTGAGATAAACCGCGCCGTGAGCCTTGAGCGCAGCTAGTGTCTTTGCCCCCATGCCGCCTTTGCCCATGACCGCGCGTACGCCATAGCGTTTGATGATCTCGCCCTGGTATGGCTCCTCGCGTGAGCTGGTCGTCGGCCCCGCAGCCATGATCCGGTAGTTGCCGTTCTTCAGAACTACGGGCCCGCAGTGGTATAGAATCGACCCCTGCAGATCGGTCGGCGGGTCATTCTTCATCAAATGCGCGTGTATCGCATCTCGGCCGGTGAATATCTCGCCGGAGATGAGTACAACTTCGCCGACCGCCAGCGTTCGCACCTGTTCCTCCGTGAGAGGCGCGCGCAATCGCCGTTCGTTCCCAGTTGCGACAAAGCCGCCGCCGTTGCCTGCCATCTTCCTTTCAGGCTGGCTTGAGTCGCGATAGAGCCAATGCTTGATTTCATGAGTTTTGGCATCGAGGACGACTCCCAGACGCCGGAACGCCCAGCAATCGTAGGCGACGGAAACAAAGAAGCTCGCCGGGAGGCGATTGACAGCGGCCACCTTGCAGCCAATCAGAGTGACCGCGCCGCCAAAGCCCATCGTCCCGATTCCGAGCAGGTTTGACGTTCTCAGCGTGTATTCCTCAAGCTCGCGCAACCGGCTGTTCAGATTAACGTCGTCCAGAGTGCGGAACAGCTGTTCCTTCGCGACCAGATAGCCCGTGGTTCGGTCCCCTCCAATGCAAACACCAATGGCCCCGGCACTGCATCCCTGACCCTGTGCCTGCCAGACTGCGTGCAGGAGGCACTTCCGCACGCCATCAAGGTCCCTGCCCGCCTTGCCCAAGTGCGGAAGATCAGTCGGGAGCGAATACTGAATGTTCTTGTTTTCGCAACCACCGCCTTTGAGTAAGAGCTTGACCTCGATCTCGTCGGCATTTTCCCATTGCTCGAAATGAATGGTGGGGGTGCCGGGTCCGAGGTTGTCGCCGCTATTCTTGCCCGTCAACGAGTCAACTGAGTTTGGGCGTAGCTTTCCGCGGCGGGTCGCCTCAGCAATCGCTTCATGAATCTGAGTACGCATCTCGATCTGATTGAAGCCCACAGGAGTCTTTATCTCAAAGGTTGGCCAGCCGGTGTCCTGACAGATGGGCCCCTCTTTCTCGGTAGCCATGTCGATGTTGGTGGCAATGACATTCAAGGCCTGAAGCGACCGGCCTCCCTCTTCGGAGGACATAGCCCTGGCCATTGCGTTACGCACGTCCGGAGGCAGGTTGGTCGAAGTTTGAACGATGAGTTGCAGAATACTGTCGCGCAATCCGTTCATAGAGGAGCGTCCTTAGTCTCTTCGTCTTTACTTTGATTGTGTACCCAGTGACAGGCCTAATCTACCACAGGCTGATTATTGGCCTCCACCTCACAGCGGCATGTTGAACAAACCGCTCTAAATTCGCGATGTGCCAGCCGACTTCAAATCAGCAGTTCGAAGGTATTGCGATCGGTTGTTTACCGCGTTGAACGGCTGTGCAACAATCCAGCCCGATGAGTACACTGCCGGGAGCCCACCTCCTTCCGCAATCGAGAGTAACGATGAAACAGTGGCTGGTGGCGTTAATCACCTCCTGTTCCATCTCAGTCGCCGTAATTACACCATTTTTCCTGATCGGTGAGCGTCGGGGAGAGGGCTGCTGCGGAGGAGCAATGCCGGTTACCCACGACATGGCCATGCACCTCAATCAGATGAAGGGCTTCCATGAGGGTTTGCGCGCGGGCCGCATCTTTCCTCGCTGGCAGGAGAACACAAATCGAGGATTCGGCGCTCCAACCACCATCTTCTATCCTCCCGCCGTGTATTACGTGACGTCCATTCTCTACTTCGTGACAGGTGATTGGGTTCGAGTCATTAAGGCGCTTTATGTAGTCGTCATGACGCTTTCAGGCTTGGCCATTTTCGCGCTGGCCAAACGGTTCTTTTCGTACGGAGCCTCGCTGACAGCGATGGCCGTATATTTAGTAGCGCCCTATCACCTCCTGAATCACTATCAAAGAGGGGCGCTCGCGGAGTGCCTGACGTTTATCTGGATGCCGCTCACTTTGGTTTTTGTCACGGACTTGATTCGGCACCGACGCGAGGGCAGCCCCGCGCCATTCGCGAAAGTGGCCGGTTTGGCCCTGACGTGGGGTCTTTTCCTTTGTTCTCATCCTCCCACGGCCTATCAGTTCCTGTTGATCGGTGGGCCGATAATTGTCATCGCGGGTCTGATTGATGGCCGGAAGGGGGAACTGGCCTACGTCTTTGGGGGTCTAATCCTCGGATTTGCTCTGTCGTCAGCGTATCTGCTGCCGGCGATAGCGGAACAAGGATACATTCACTCCACCGACGTCGAAGAGACGTGGCCGTATCATGAGAGCTACGTTTTTCAGATGGCCAGCAGGAGATACGACCATCAGGCAGACGACTTTGTCATGAGGCTGGACAGCATCTGGCTCATAACCCTTGCAGGGATTGTCGGCCTTACAATCGCGCTTACAACTCTTGACCGAATGCGAGCGAACGTGCGTCACAAGGCAGGGCGGTCGTTCTGGCTCTGGGTCATTGCGG
>JBDTUW010000530.1:0-3897 GCA_040007555.1 Acidobacteriota bacterium
CAGGAAATTGCGCCGTCCTAGTTCTTTCTGTTCGTCAGTGAGATTCATTGCTAGCCCTTTCGCTCTGCAGAATTCGTCTCCAATGAGAAGTCGCTGGTTGTTCGTTTTGGTTTTCTGTCCTCGGCAATTACTTCCGATGCAAGCCCGCGACTAAGCCTTAACGCCCGTCGTTCCCGCCGATCCGCGAAAAGCAAATCCAGTCCGGCGATTCTTCCGGTGTCAAAGGCCAGCAGAACCAGCACGGCGAGGCCCTCGATCAGCGTCTTGTTAACGATCAGGTATGTGCCCTCGCTTCCGGGCTGTGGACTTCCGGCGAACGGGATCGCCGAGAGATAAAACAGAGTGAGCAGTGCGAGCGCGCCAATTGATCCCACACGGGTAAAAAGTCCAAGGATGAGCGAGAGTCCGATCAACAGCAGCGAAATCTTGACCGTGTTGTCAATCCACCCGACCCATCCAGCGGCAATCAGTCTGTGAAACAAACCGCTCAACGGGCCCGTCGAGCCTTGAAGAAATCCGGCTGAGCTCCATGCGGGAAGCGGAGTGCCATCGGAACTCCAGCCGGGCAGCATCAATTTGTAGTATCCCTCGTAGAGGAAATGCCAGCCGATGGCCGTACGCAGGCAAATCAATGTCGCCCGCTGAAAAAAGGAAGATGGTTGCCCACTACTCATTGATTATCTCCACCTCGCTGTTGAGCCTCTCTCCAAACACCGTTGGTTGCTCGGACCCACTTTCCAGCATGATGACCATTGTCTGCGGATGATTGGCACAGTATGCCGCGGCGAGAATCGGGCCGCCAACATAGAATGCTGTTGCGAGCGCATCAGCGATCGCCGCCGAGTCCGAGAGAACCGTCACTCCGGAGACGCCCTCTGCCGGCTGCCCGCTGCGTGGATCGATGATGTGGCCATAGCGTTTGCCATTCATCTCAAAAAACTGCTCCTCGTTTCCGCTCGTCGATATTGCAGTATCGCGCAGATGCAGGATGGCGATGCGGCGGTCCCTGTGTCGTGGGTGCCGAATGCCGGTGATCCACCCCGTGCTGCCACTCGCTCCGTTTCCGATGGCGAGCATGCTGCTCGATCCCGCGCTGAGCAACGCGGTCTTAACCTGATCGCGAATCAGCGCGGCGATGCGGTCAAGGGCATAACCTTTGCCAATGCTGCCGAGGTTGATCTCGATGCCATCGTGTTCAAAGGATACGGTTTGCAGTTCCGGATCGATTGCGATCTTGCCTCCGCCGACGAGCGCGAGCGCGGTCGCGATCTCTGATGCGTCAGGAATCCGGCCCTGGCGACGGAGAAAGCCCCATGACTTGCTTAGTGGTCCGGATGTGACATCAAAAGCGCCGCCGGTTTCTTCGTGGAGTTCGCGGCAGAGAAGCAGCAGCGAAACGAGCGAGTCGTCGGTGCGGGTGGGCGCGACTGCAGCCTCGCGGTTGAGATGGCTGATCTCGCTCGATGCTTTGAAGATACTCAACTGCTCTTCGAGGCGATCGGCCTCCTCGAGTGCCCGGCGAGCCACGACGACCCCCCGCCGGTCCAAAAGGGGCAGGGTGACTTCGAATCGGCACGCCATCGCCGGGCGGCTGAGGTGAAGCCAGAAGCCTTCGGAGGGCGCGGGCGAAGTCGGCGCCAGACTAAGGAATTCTCGCCGTTCGAGCATCTTCACCGCCCTGTTAGCCCACTTGGAAAAACTGCCCCAGAGTTGTTTGTTTACTTTCTGGTGCGACGGCGGCCATCAAGGCTCCAGGTACCCGAGCCGCGCGAAGCGATGTATAGAAAGAGGAAGCAATAGAGGACGGGGAGCTCGCCCCCGTTCATTATTGGAATGGGGCTCTTGGGCCAATGCGACATAAAGAACGCGAAAGCCATCTGGCCACTCGCGATGAACGCGGCGACTCCCGTCAAAAGCCCGAAAGCGATCAGCACACCGCCCGCCAACTCAACAACGCCGGCAACTCCCATCAATGAGGTCAGGGAAACAGGCGGCCTGTCTCCGGGCCAGCCGAAGAGTTTCTGACTTCCATGCATCGCGAACATCAATCCCGCGACAAACCGTAGAAGCGCGTAAAAGTAGGGTGAATACCGTCCGAGATACCTTTCCATTGTCGATTTCCTTCACCTTGTTGCTATACGTCAGGGATCGTCGCAGACGCCCGGGGGCCCTCGCCTCTCAACAAGAAAAGGAAGAGCCACGCACGAGCGCGACTCCCATTAGAGTCCTGGATCGGTTTGGGTCTTGCTGCGCAATTGGCGTCTCATACGGGTGAGGTCCCTGACGGACCAAGCCCCGCTACGCCCTGACGGGAATCCCCGATTGGGGCAGTTCAGAATGTGCCTTCGAGACAAGCGACTAACTTCACGTCATTATAACCTCTTCGCCGCAGGCTGCAAATCGTGGACCTGATCAATTCCAGATGACTCTGCAAAGAGCGCTTGCCGGCTGAAGTCTACTCGCACAGGGGACACATTCGACCCGGCAAAAAGAACGGAGCAGGTGGCTTCGTGAGTCCACCTGCTCCAATTGGTTGAGTACCGTCTCCGAGTTCGACTCAGAAGTTACGCCTTGGGTATTGTCAATTCCTGACCGATCTGAATCTTATCCGGGTCGCGCAGTTTATCGCGGTTTGCATAGAAGATACGCATGTACTCGTTCGCACTGCCATAGAATTGCTTGCTGACCTTTGAAAGCGTGTCACCGGCTTTGACGGTATAGGTCTCGCCACTCGCACCACTGCCGCCAACAGCAGTCACTTGAGCCGGGCTCACGCTGATGTCCGCTGTGATATCTTCCATGGTCGGGCTGACCAGTTTGATCTGGTCCCAGAATGTGTTCTTGGCTTCATCTGATGGCGCGGTGGCCTTGATGAAGAGCTTATTGTCCTGCACGTGCAGATTCTGGAACTGAATGTGCTGCTGATCCGCGGTCGTCAGCACGGTCTGATACTTCTGCTTCAATTCAGTGAAGCGTTGCTCTGCCTTGGGTTCCTGCTGGGCTGCATCTGCCCCTTTTCCAAACATCTTGTCAAATAATCCCATTATCATTTCTCCCTGCAAGTTGCGCTGTTTTCAGGCGGGCTGGGAGCGAGCCGTCTGCAGCTGAGAGACGAGGGAACTCACCCGGGTTCTCAACTACGGTACCGGCCTCTTCATAACCCAAGAATTGCTAGACGCGGAGCGAGCAAGTCATACCTGGTTTCAAGCTATGAATAACCCCTCGTGGGTTCGGAACTCAGGATGCTTCAGCTCGGAACAAATTGCGGTCCAATAGGGGACATTGGGAGAGGAAAAGCAGAATCCTTGAGTCGCGGGAGCCGAAAAGTCACGTCCAAAGAAGTGAAGAATTCCGAGAGAGGTGATCTCAACAGGTCATCCTCAGGCTCTGGAAGACAGCGTCACGGCTGGTCCGCCTCGACCATCACTGATCAGGAGGTTCAGCCTGGGGTGGTGAGCCAACCCTAAATTGGTAATCGGAGTTGGACAGCGCTGATTTCAGCAGTCACGTCAGGGCTTGTGGCTGTGACGGCTGCTTTGGGCGGCATTCTCAAGCAGGTTTTCGGTCAGCATTCATTTTCGGCAGGGTAAAACGAAAAGTTGCGCCCTCGCCCAACTTGCTCTCAACCTCAACATGTCCGCCGTGAGCTTCGACAACTTTTTTGACGATCGCCAACCCAAGCCCTGTCCCGGGCTTTTCCGGGTCTGTCTCCAATTTCTCGAAGACCTTTTCTATGCGCTCCTCGGGAATACCCGAGCCATTGTCGCTCACAAAGCACTCGACAGCTCCGTCAGCAAGTTCGTGAGCCTCGACCCTTATTTCCCCATCACGCGTGTACTTCACCGAATTGGAAATGAGATTCTGGAACACCTGCGTGAGAGGCGCTTCGTCCGCCAT
>JBDTUW010000531.1:0-3897 GCA_040007555.1 Acidobacteriota bacterium
GCTCCGGATTGACGCGGCCACACAGCGATCGTGCATATGACTTTGACAGCAGCTTCGCTATTGGCACCGATACAAAATTCGGGTCGCCGTTGTACGCATATAGATCCGTGAACGCGAGCTTCTTTGCCTCAACCACAAAATGCCAGTATTTGGGACTAGCTGGACCGATCGTCGCCAACGTCTGACCGGGAGCCCAGACGGGAACACACTCCTCAAGAATGTTGAGCATCTCGTCGGTTGCCCAGGTCTGCGCAGGTGGGGGGAGTGTCGCCACGTCGTAACCGTGATAATTCGTCGTCGCCGTGGTGACCCATTCGCCGGTGTAGCCCGCCAGGTCCTCAAGCGTCATAGTTCCGCCCAGGGCTTTGGACTTGGCGATGATGGCTCGCGCGACCTCACCGGTATAGAACCCGTTCCTGCCTTTTTCCTGCAAGATCCGGAATGTACGCGCGAGATCAGGATTGCGAAATATCTGGCCTGAGGCAGGGGCCTGGCCATTTGTGTACCAAGTCGCAAGCGAATCAGGGTCTACCTGCGTACAGCACTGACGCGGGTCGCTTGCGATTGGTGGCAGCCCCTGTGGCAGTCGCCAGTCACTCGCGATCCGCTCCGAGACTGGAAATCCCTGTTCCGCATAGTCGATGGCCGGCTGGAGCGTTTCCTTGAACGTCATGTTGCCGAAACGACGCAGCACCTCGTGCCAGCCCCAAACGGAGCCAGGCACGGTGACGGGAAGGATGCCGCCTCGGGGCATGCCCGAGCCAGGCGCCCAATTGGCCGAATTCCACGAGTAGCCGAGCGCGTTCATTCGCGCCAGAGTCAACCCGCTCGGAGCCTTTCCACTGGCGTTGAGAGCATATAGCTTGTTCTCACGGGCAATGTAGATGATTGCGAAGAGATCCCCCGCCGGCCCGGTGTTCATCGGTTCAACGACACTAAGAACCGCAGTAGCCGCCACGGCCGCATCGACCGCATTGCCACCCCTTTTCAGAACATCGAGTCCCGCCTGAGCAGCAAGGGGGTGGCTCGTTGTCACCATGCCATTGCGCGACATGACCTCCGACCGGTGCTGTCGCAGCCATCCCTCGGCCCGGTCCCCTTCGACGGCCGTGCACCATGCCGGCCTTGGAGTCAAGTCGCACGATCGCACGGGCGATTGCGCTATCAGGAGCGGAGAACTCAGTCCGATGGCGAGGAGCATCGTGCAAAAGCACAACTTCCACTGACGACTCATTGGTTCCCTCCGACAGGTCGGTATCGATTGACTAAATAATAGATGGCGAGCCGTGCAGCAAGTACCCCTCAGGGTCCAGGCTCCGACAAAACGTTAGTCTCCAGTCACTAAGGGGGATTGTCAATAAGGACGTCGCATTGGAGTTGCGAGCCCTTTCTGGCGCGGAAGCCTGTTGCGATCGGTCAATTCGGCTCCTCCATGCCTCCGAATATCGCCTTCATAAGTTGCGATCAGTGTCTAATATGGAACAGTAACCCTCCCGTTGACTGGCGTATACTGAGCAAGTCGACACCCAGTACGAACATATCGGAAGAAAGCGCACGCGCATGATTCAACTAACCCCGCAAGCAGATCAATTCAGAGAGCAAATGCAAGGGTCTTTGTTCAGCGAGACGAAGAATTCCACTGCCCTCAGAGTCCCCAATCACGATCATGTCTATACCGTCGGCGATCAACGCGAGACCGTCTATATCATCGAGAAGGGACAGATCAAGCTCGTCATGGTTTCGGCAGATGGCAAGGAATGCATGCTCGCAATCCATGGTGCGGGAGATGTTTTCGGCGAGCTGTGTCTATCCGGGCTTGGCGGCCGCGTCGAAACGGCTGTCGCAATGGAAGACACTACTTTGAAGGAGATCCCTTGCTCCAAATTCCTGGAGCGACTCGCGACGGACTCGCTACTCGAAGGCTTTATCAGATACCTGGCGGTGAGAGTTGCCGACCAGCAGCAGGTCATCGCTAACCTCGTGACGGTTGATAGCGAGCAGCGACTTGGAAAGACGCTGCTGCAAATCGCAAGAAAGCTTGGAAAGAAGGACCCACGCAGCATACGCATCGAGCTCAAGATTTCTCACGAGGAATTGGCGGCAATGGTCGGCACGACACGGCCGCGAATCAGCGTATTCATGCAGCGATTTCGGAATCTGGATCTCCTTGAATACAACTCTGAGCACCATTTGATCATCAAGGAACACAAGCTCACGGCTTACCTTGCTTCGATACTCTAGCTCTTCTTCGCACGAAACCAACCAGGAACTCACCCGCCACTCTGTCGAGGCATCTGATGCATTGCGCGCACTATCACCGCGGCGAAACGGAGAGACAATGATCGTCAGGCAATCTAAGATTCAGGAGAAGGAGGGCCGCACAGGTCACGAATCGCTGGCCGGGCACCTGTCAGCGCCGCGGCTGGACTTTAACCTGCCCAAAGAGATAGCGGAACTTCACGAAGAGGAGGCGTGGGTACGCACAGGAAGAAACTCGAAGACTCTGGTGAAGCAGCCCGACCTCAGAATCGTGCTCATGGCCTTCGAAGAGGGAGCGCAACTGACGGGGCACAGTACCGACGCGAGGATGTCGATTTACACGCTGATGGGGCACGTCAAGCTTATAATTCCCGGGCAGACAATTGACCTGCCACAAGGTCAGCTCCTTGTCCTCGATCGCGGCGTCGAACATGCGCTGGAAGCGCTCGAGGAGAGCGCGATTCTGCTGACAATCTCATGGCCCCATCACCCGGAAACTGCATAAGACATCGCTTTCGAGTCGAGGCATTGACCCCACACTCCTCATCGAACGGGAATCTGGATGAGGCTTCAGTCCTCATAGGACAGCGGGGACATCAGGGACTGCAGGGACATCAGGAACATCAGGCATAGTGAACAGTGTAGCAGCCGGGGCTGCTGGAAGGGCCGAGTTGCGGTTAATTCGTTTGTTGCGCCCGCCAACCTGCATGTCGGCTGTTGTCCCTTTGTCCCTGCAGGTTTACCTCGATGATGAGAGCTATTTGAGGCTCGAACGAACCACTGATAGGATTCTGCCTGGCAGCCCGCAGGAATCTGTTAGCGCCGGTTGGGCGTATACTAGATCGAGGAGAATACGAAAATGATGACCAGATTTCTTTTCCTGAGTGTCGCCATTTTGCTGATTGCCACTTCGATGGCGTGCAATTCAGCCATTGCGTCCCCCATCGCAATCCCTGACCCAGCTCTGGACTCACCCCTCGCGAGTGCCAAAGGCGAGCAAACCGTCATTCTCGCCGGTGGTTGTTTTTGGGGTGTCGAAGCAGTCTTCGAACATGTCAAAGGTGTTACCGATGTCAGGTCGGGATATGCGGGAGGATCGACCGCCACAGCAACCTATGACAAGGTCAGTTCCGGCGACACTGGTCATGCGGAATCGGTCCGCATTGTTTACGATCCATCGAAGATATCCTATGGCCGGCTTCTTAAAGTGTTCTTCGCGGTAGCTCATGACCCCACGACACTGAACCGTCAAGGCCCCGATCGAGGCACGCAGTATCGCTCTGCCATCTTTTATTCAAATGAGGAACAGAAGCGGATTGCGACGGCCTACGTCGCACAGCTTAATCAGGCGAAGGTGTTTGGCGGGCCGATCGTGACCCAGATCGCGGCGCTTCAAGCGTTTCACGACGCCGAAGGGTATCATCAGGACTACCTGGTAAATCATCCAAATGAACCGTACATCGTCATCAATGATCGTCCGAAGGTGGAGAACCTGCGGAAGCAATTTCCCGACTTGTACAAAGCAAAGTAGTGAATCAGTGGATTGGCGGAAGATTGGCGGCGATTCGTGGCTGTTTCAATCGATTCGGATAAGCCACGGATACAAAAAAAGCGAGCAAGGAATGATTCCTTGCTCGC
>JBDTUW010000532.1:0-3897 GCA_040007555.1 Acidobacteriota bacterium
CCCGCCCGGCGACGGCGTCTGCGAGAACGGGCGGGGACAAGCCCCGCCCCTACGGCCTTCGCGAGGGTCTCCTTGTTCCCCAACCGCCATTGTTCAGGCCAAACGGCGCACTTGCCGTGAAAGACAATCTTTTCACGCTAGTTCGTGATCCCAAGGGATCAGATCTTTCATCTTCAGTCACCTAGCCAAGCCCAAATAACATCATTCTCGAAGGAAGTTGTCGTATGTCTCCGCGTCGAGGCGACCAACGGTGTGAGTGTGCATTTTCAGTAGCCACGAGGGCTGGGTGGCATCGTGGCCCGCGACGCGATGTCACCCTTGCAACTTGGAAGGGTTCGGCGCAAGCATGAGTCTCCCCAAATGGCCCAGGACGTCAAAACCAATTCAGCCCAGAGCTCTTCGCGAACGGAGTCGGTGCTGAAAGTCCGTGACCTCGCCGAGACCATCGATTTTTTCACAACCCGCCTTGGGTTCCGCCTCGAGATGATCGTCCCCGCCGACGCACCTCAGACCGCCTTGGTCTCGGGACGCGGGGTAACTATGCGACTTGAGTCCCATCCAGCGGATGCGCTCTCCGGCGCCACCTTGGAAGTGTCGGCTGGTGGGCGGGCATTCATCATCAGTCGAATGGATGCGGATAATGTCTGGGTAGCGGGACGAGCCGGAATGCAGTACCGCGATCTGATTCCTGGCAGGATGGGTGGCCGGATTATCGCCTCGCATATTCGCATCCCTAACGGGGGTGAGACGCCGGATTATGTGCATTATCACAAAGTGCGCTTTCAGATGATCTTCTGCAACGCGGGCTGGGCGCGCGTCGTTTATGAGGATCAGGGCCCGCCATTTGTCCTCGAGGCAGGTGACTGTGTCCTTCAGCCACCGGAGATTCGGCACCGCGTACTTGAGTCCTCCCCCGGCCTGGAGGTGATCGAGATAGGTACCCCGGCAACTCATGAAACGTGGGCCGATCACGAGTTGGAATTGCCTACTCGTGATGTCCTCAGTGAACGGCTATTTGCTGGTCAGCGCTTTGTGCGCCATCGCGCGGGTGAGGCAAACTGGATACCGTCGGCTGAGGGCGGGTTCGACGTACGTGATACAGGTATTCGTGAGGCCACAAATGGATTGGCGACGGTCCGAGTCCTGAGGTTCTACTCGGCTAGTACGCTGCCTGCGAAAGTAGACGGGCTGTTGTTTCTGTTCATTCTGAGGGGTACCGTCAGGATAGTGCTTCGCGCGCAGGGAGTTCATCAGTTGCACGAAGGCGACAGCATCGGCATTTCTTCGGGCAGTGATTATGAGCTAAGAGCTGAAAAAGGACTTGAGATGCTTGAGGTCAGTCTGCCAGAGGTCCCGAGCGCGCTTGCGTGAATTCGTGGCGTCTGGCCTTGACTGATACTGATACAGGTGTGATAGAGATGATACTCACACCAAAACCATATCCACCGGCACTACACTAATACCGGGTCTTCGAGCCGGTCTGTGAAGTCGGAACAACGTTTTTGATACTGTCGCGACGCTCAATTGGCGTAACGAACCTGGAGGGTAATCATGAGTAAAAAAGCAATCACCAGAAGAAAGTTTGTCGCCAGCACAACCGGAGCTGCGTTGAGCGCGATGATCGTCCCGCGTCGCGTACTGGGTGGCGTCGGCTATCAAGCACCAAGTGATACCGTCAATTTCGCCCTGATTGGATGTGGTGGACAAGGCAAGACCGATTCTGTCGAGTTGGTAATCAACGGACACAATCTGGTCGCGATGGCCGATGTAGATTTTGGTTATGTGGATCGTGAGATCGCCGCGAGCACCCGGACGCGCGAAATGCGTGTGCGGCCCGGTATGACCGAGGAGCGTCTGGCTGAAGCAAAAGCCAATCAGGTGCGGCAGGTCAAGAATATGACGATGTTGCAGGGTGCTTACGGCAAAGCAAAACGCTACGCCGATTTTCGCAAGCTCCTTGAAGGCCAAAAGAACATTGACGCGATCATGGTCGCGACGCCTGATCACCTGCATGCGACCATTGCAAAAACGGCGATGGAGCTCGGCAAACATGTCTATGTTGAAAAGCCGCTAACGTGGTCGATTCACGAAGCTCGCGTCCTGCGCGAAACGGCTGCGCGCACTAAAGTCGTAACGCAAATGGGCAATATGGGGCACTCTTCGGAAGGAGCAGCACTCATCAACGAATGGGTCCAGGCGGGAGTTATCGGCAACGTCACGGACGTGCAGGTATGGACAAATCGCCCGCTAGGTTACTGGCCGCAGGCTGTACCTCGCCCGGCCAAATCCGCCGCTGGAAATGCAACCGAAGGCGGCCCAGAGTTCGGCACCGATTGGAATTCCCGGCTGGTCAACATAACGCTGGCCAACGCGATGTATGGCAACTATCCAGTGCCAAAAGGACTCGACTGGGATTTATTCCTCGGACCCGCGCCTGAGGTTGATTACCATCCGATCTATCATCCCTTCAACTGGCGCGGCTGGCTGGATTGGGGCACAGGTGCAGTGGGCGATATGGCGGCCCACCTGATCGACCATCCCTATTGGGCGTTAGGTTTGACCTATCCCACCAGCGTCGAGGCCACATTCACGCCATTTGGGGTGGATCTCGCGAACAACAAAGTCAGTTATCCGATGGGGTCGCACCTCGCCTACCAATTCCCCGCGCGTGGAAGTCAGCCCCCGGTCAAACTGACGTGGATGGATGGCGGGCTCATGCCCGGTCGGCCTGACTTGCTGCCTGACGATGTGCAGCTCGATTCGGGCGGTGGCGCGATACTCATTGGTGACAAGGGAATTCTCGTTCACGGCACCTATGGCGCGGAACCAACACTCTTCCCGCAATCATTGCGCGAAGTGGCCGCCAAAGTACCGAAGACCTATTTCCGCGTCGCGACTGTTGGCAGGGGCCCAACGGCAGCCCAACACCGTATGAATTGGGTCAACGCGATCAAGGGTAAGGAAAAAGCGACCTGCCCGTTTGAGTACGCCACGCGACTGACGGAAACGATGCTGCTCGGAGTCGTCGCCATGAAAACCGGCCAAAGCAGAAAGATCTATTACGACGGTGAGAAAGGTCAGATTACCAATATTGCCGCTGCTAATCAGCATCTGCAACGAGAGTATCGTAGAGGCTGGAGCCTGTAATTGGAGCCGTCGGCGCGCCCCCTCGAATCCGAGGGGGTGCGCTTGGTTTTGACGTATCGAACTGATTCGAAGACCGCCATTGCCATCGTGCCCGAGCGGTGACTAGCATCGGTTACCGCGGACGGGGTTAACCAGCGGCGAAAGGGAAATTAGTTGGATTGACGCTCCACTCTTGCTCATTATACGCTGCAGGTTGAACTCCGAAACGGGTGAGGCGGCAAATGTATGATTGGCGGAAGATGTTGCCTGAAGAGAAGACGCGAGCGATTGCGCTGCGCAAATCGCGTGACCTGCCCTGGCACTCGCCACCGCACCTGGACCTTGAGGGTGAGCGTCAATATCTGATTTCCGCTTCCTGTCATGAGCATCGGGAGATCATCGGCAGGAATCCGGAGCGAATGAGCGACTGTGAGAAGGAAGTGCTTAGCGTATGCGTTAAGTTGAGCTCGAAAATATTCGCCTGGTTCGTCTTGCCAAATCACTCCACTTGTTGCTTCGCACGGAAGAAATCGGCACGCTCCGTCGGCAGTTGGGCCAGTTCCATGGGCGCTCGCTGTTTACGTGGAATGGAGAGGATGACCATCGAGGGAGAAAGGTGTGGCACAACTGTTTTTGAGCGCCCAATGAAATCACAGCGTCAGTTCTGGGCGACGATGAACTATGTGCATCACAATCCGGTTCATCACGGCTATGTTGAGCAATGGCAGGAATGGCTCCTAAGCATGCAGAAGTTCCCCAACCAATAACCGC
>JBDTUW010000533.1:0-3884 GCA_040007555.1 Acidobacteriota bacterium
GGTCGCGATCGTGCAGAAGGCAGACGACGAAGGCGGATGCGATTCGCCGGTCGTGACGCTGGCAGATGACAATGACCATGTACTCGAGGCGCTCAAGAACGGTACGGCGCAGATTGCGGCTGGTACATCGTGGCTCTGGGCACGCGAAGAGATGAAGGATAGCGTTGACGTGCTGTTTGTGGATGAAGCAGGTCAGGTGTCGCTGGCGAATGTGCTGGCAATATCACAGGCAGCAAAGAGTCTGATATTGCTTGGTGATCCGCAGCAGTTAGACCAACCTCAGAAGGGAATTCATCCACCTGGCGCGGATGCGTCGGCACTCTCGCACTTGTTAAATGGACGTCCGACTATCGAGGAAGGGCGCGGGCTGTTTCTAAAGGATACGTGGCGCCTGCATCCGGATGTCTGCGCGTTTACGTCGGAGCAGTTCTACGATGGAAGATTGGTGTCGCGAAGCGAGAATCGCAATCAACGACTCAACACGAAGGGGCTGCTTGATGGGACCGGGCTGCGGTTTGTTCCAGTTGAGCACAGCGGCAATCGAAGTGAGTCGGAAGAGGAGGTAATGCGAGTCGTCGAGCTGGTAACCGGACTCCTGGCCGATGGAGCTACGTGGACTGACAAAGAGGGGATTACGAAGGATCTAACGCTGGACCACGTACTGATCGTAGCTCCGTACAATGCGCAAGTCGCGGCACTGTTGAAGGCGCTTCCGAGAGGGAGTCACGTGGGCACCGTCGATAAGTTTCAGGGGCAGGAGGCACCAGTAGTGTTCTACTCGATGGCGACTTCATCAGCGGAGGATGCCCCACGCGGAATGGAGTTTCTCTACAGTTTGAACCGCCTTAATGTAGCGACTTCTCGAGCGAAGTGTCTCGCGGTAATCGTCGCGAGTCCGTCGCTATTCATGGTGCAGTGCGGAACTCCAAGGCAGATTGAGTTGGCGAACTCATTCTGCAGATTCCTGGAGATGGCAAAGATGATATGAGTCGGGACGGGATCATCTGGAGGGTCTGGGCTTTAGAAGGGGATGAGGGTGTCCACAGTTCTAGAGTTCAAGAGTGAGAGACCGAGGGCGTTCCAGAGTTCAGGTCGGTGGTCAGTTGTCAGTTGGTAGGGTCCAGGGACCAGCGTTCGGAGGTGAAATGATGGTGAAAAATCTACCACTAGCTGGTTGATTTCCCACCACCGCGCAGCTAAGATCAAGCCATGCTAAAGCGACACATCGAGGCGACGCTGCGCGAGGCGATGAGCGACACGCCGGTAGTCCTGCTCACAGGAGCGCGACAGACAGGCAAAAGTACGCTTGTCGAAAGCATCGCCCAACCGGGTCACGCCGCACGTTACGTGACACTCGATGATCTGACCGTCCTCGCGGCTGCAAAGCGCGATCCAGCCGGATTTGTCGCAGGCCTTGTCGAAGCTGAGACGGCACCCGTGATCATCGACGAGATCCAGCGTGCTCCGGATCTCTTCCTTCCAATAAAGCTGGCTGTCGATCGCAAGCGAACACCGGGCCGTTTCCTCCTGACAGGTTCCGCAAACATCATGACTCTGCCGAGACTTGCCGATTCGCTTGCGGGCCGAATGGAGACCATCAATCTCTGGCCACTCTCGCAGGGGGAGATCGCTGGCGTCAAAGAGTCCTTCATCGATCAACTGTTTGCAGCTGAGCTCAAGCTCCCTCCCCGAGCCAGGGAGGGACGCGCCGAATTGATTGCACGAGTGGCGCGTGGCGGCTATCCGGAGGTCCTCAGTCGAGGAACAGAGTCGCGCAGGCGAGCGTGGTTTGGCGCATATCTCGCGACGATTCTCCAGCGGGATGTTCGCGAACTGTCGAACATCGAAGGGCTGACTGAGTTGCCGCGCTTGCTGACGTTGCTGGCAGGTCGCACCGCTTCGTTGCTGAATCTGGCCGATGTCTCTCGCGCGCTGTCGATTCCGCAGACCACGTTGAAGCGTTACCTCGCATTGCTCGAGGCGACATTCGTTGTTCAACCGGTGCCAGCCTGGTCGGTGAATCTGGGTAAGCGATTAGTCAAGGCGGCGAAGCTGGCTCTCTGTGATACCGGCCTGCTCACTTATCTCCTGGGCGCCGGCGAAGAGCGCCTCGCGGAGGACAACCAGGCATTCGGACCGATCCTCGAAAACTTCGTCGTCATGGAACTGCGCA
Source organism: Acidobacteriota bacterium (assembly GCA_040007555.1). Lineage (GTDB taxonomy): Bacteria > Acidobacteriota > Blastocatellia > RBC074 > RBC074 > JANNRD01. The sequence continues at coordinate 2,174 of JBDTUW010000533.1, forward strand.
AACAGGCTTCGTGGAGTGAGACACAGCCGCAGCTCTTCCATTTCCGGACGCAGGCAGGTGCCGAGGTGGATATCGTGCTCGAGGGAGGCGCGCGACAGATAGTCGGGATCGAGGTAAAGAGCAGTGCATCAGTCGGCGCCGCTGACCTGAAGGGCCTCACAGCGTTGAGAGAGGCTGCGGGCCGCAACTTCAAGCGCGGTATCATCCTCTATACCGGTGTCGAGGCAGTGAGCTTCAGCGAAGACATGATCGCTCTGCCAATACCGAGACTTTGGCAGGGTGTCGGAGTGTAGCCGTGCGGCTACGAGACCATCAGAACAATTTTGGACTGCCGCCCTCGTCCCAACCCACCAGGCCCGCCTTCCTTAACCGCTCAACGAAAGCGAATTTCCGAATGTGCCGGTTCCACAGTTCCTCGAGGCGCGTGTGGAAATCGTCCTCCTTCGTTCTCTCTTCAACATCGCGAAGATCGATCACAAGCTCGACGGCCCGTTGATATGTACCTTGCTGCTTCTTCGCGATGAGGAACTCGATCTCAGCCCAGACGCCCTCCTCACGGCCGGCAAGACTCTCGAGATACTTCTCCCTTGCAGCCTCTTCCGCCCGCACGCGCGCAGCTTCCTCCTGATCTCGTTTCTCCCTCTGCACTCGCTGCCTCTCCTCGAATTTCGCGTTTGCGGCAGTGAGCAGTTCACCGGCAGTTCTGCGAGCGCCGGATTCCACGTCAGGTCGTGGTCCACGCTCAATCAGGAACCTGCTAAGCAAGGCGGCCGAAACCGCCTGACCACCGTTGATCACCGTATCTGCCAGCAGGCGATCCTTGTCTTTAATCGGCAACGAGGAGACCCATGACCGAACCTCTTCGGGCCGCAACTCGAACTCCTTCAGGGGAGGGCTCGACTCGGCTGCGACAAGTAGAAGATAGGGGTCGATCTCAAGGAAATCTACGAGAATCCCAAGCGCCGGGCTCAACCGGCCGAGACCGGGCGGCACCGCGGGCTCGAGATCGTCCTCATCCAGCTCCTCATTCTGGACGCAAAGCAGCCAGCCGAGATAGAGGGCCCTCAGATCGCCGCGAGCGAGTTCAGTCCTCAGTGGGATAAACGAGTCGAGCTTCTCCGGGTCGATGCTCCAATCAGGGTCGGTCTCATCAGCGAAAAAGGTGATGATGAGATCGCCGCGTCCTTTCGACACGAAGGCGCTCTCTCCCACGCAGTATTGTTTAACGATCTTCGGGTTGATGACCTCCGCAGGCAGCCGGAGTTTGAGGACGTGCGTACCCCAGGCGTCAAACTGGAGAAAGGCGTCGAAGTATTTCTCCATCCACTTATCGGCATTGCCCCTGAAGTTCCCCCACGAATACTCGTTGACGAAACTGGTGGGTGTGATCTGAGCCCGCGACGAGCGCGCGCGCAGGGCCGTCATCTCAGGCTTCGTCAAGTGTCGATCGATAGCCCGGAACTCGTAGTATTGATACTCACTCATGAGCAGTCGTCGTTGTCAGTTGCCAGTTGTCAGACCGATTCCGTTGAAGGGTTCAAGACCAAGAGTAAGAAACCCTAACGGTCCAGACAAGATCCGCTGTAAGCTTAAGCTGAGGATGCCGGATGGGCAAAGACAGAACCTCGAGAAAACCGAAGAAGAAGGCAATCAAGTTTGTCGCTGACGACTTGCGAGACTGGGACGCGCTCATCCCCACCCTTCGCAACTT
>JBDTUW010000534.1:0-3875 GCA_040007555.1 Acidobacteriota bacterium
AATCGATCTGCTCATCATCGGCATCGAGATCGATGAAGAGGTCGTAGACCTCGTCGATGACTTCCGTGGCGCGTGCGTCGTGGCGATCTATCTTGTTGATGACCACAATCACACGCAGTTTTTGTTCGAGAGCTTTGGAAAGCACGTAGCGCGTCTGAGGGAGTGGTCCCTCAGACGCGTCGACCAGCAGCAGCACTCCATCGACAAGTTTGAGTACACGCTCAACCTCCCCCCCGAAGTCGGAGTGGCCTGGTGTATCAAGAATGTTGATTTTGGTGCCGTTGAAGTGGATGGCGGTGTTCTTGGCCATGATCGTGATCCCGCGTTCACGTTCGAGGTCCATTGAATCCATGACGCGCTCAATCATGCGCTCGTTGGCGCGGAAGAGACCGGACTGTCTCAGCATGGCATCGACGAGAGTTGTCTTTCCGTGGTCGACGTGAGCGACGATGGCGATGTTGCGTATATCTTCGCGTAACTTGATGGCTGACTCCATGATGTAAACTTCACAAAAAATCGTTTGGAAAGTAAACAGCCATATTAGCGCGTTCACGCCCCTTTGTCACTTGCAGTGCTATAATTCGCTTTCACGACCCGCGCTACCCAGGAGGAACAATGAAAGCCTTATTCAGATTCGGCGCCGCGAGTGCGCTTGCATTAACGCTGGCAACGTCGATTGCGGCCGAGGGGCGTCAACCCCTCTCGTTTCGAGATCTGGTCGCGATGAAACGCGTCAGTGATGCGCAGATCTCGCCTGACGGCAAGCAGGTCGCATTTGTCATCTCGATCGTCGACCGTGAGCAGAACCGCAGCAAACGCAGCATTTGGATCGTCCCTGCGACGGGCGGCGAGCCGCACCAGCTGATCACATCCGAACGCAATGACGAGACACCCCGCTGGTCGCGGGATGGTCGCTGGCTCGCCTTCATTTCGTCGCGCGCGGGTACGCCGCAGGTCTTCGTTGCTGCCGCGGATGGATCGAATCCGCGACAGGTGACGAAGGTTCCCGAAGGGGTCGGAGAGTTGCTTTGGTCGCCGGATGGCAAGACAATCGCGTTCACTACCGAGGTCTACCCCGAATGCCGCTCGCTGGCCTGTACCGCAGAACTCGCAGCCGACCTGGAAAAGAGCAAGGTGAAGGCCGTTTACACCGATAAGTTGCTCTTCCGGCATTGGAACTCGTTCAAGCTCGGCAAAGCCTCGCACCTTTTCGTCGTCGCCGTCGACGGCGGAGAGCCACGCGACCTGACCGCTGGTGACCGAGACGTACCGCCCTTCTCGCTGGGTGACCCGACTGCCTTTGACTTCTCCCCGGATGGCAAAGAAGTAGCCTTCACGCGCAATACTGACAAAGTTGAGGCGATCAGCACGAACAACGACATCTTCATCGTTCCCGTCGAGGGCGGTGACGCAAAGAGAATTACAAATGACAACCCGGGTTCGGACACAACTCCCCGATATTCCCCCGACGGACGCTGGATCGCTTATCGCTCGCAGGCCCGAAATGGGTATGAATCCGATCGGTTCCGACTCATGCTCTACGATCGCACGACCAGGGTCGCGAAGGAACTTTCGACGAATTTCGATCGGTGGGTCAACGAGATTGTCTGGGCCCCCGACAGCACGAGCATCTTTCTGGTTGCTGAGGATCGTGGCCGGCAGATGGTTGGCGTTGCATCCATAACCGGTGGAGTAAAGCCGCTCATCGAGAAAACGTCAAGTGACGGGCTGACGCTCTCTTCCGATGGCAGGACTCTCGCTTTCACGCGTTCGAGCATCGTCATGCCGGCTGAGGTGTTTCGCGCAAACGCCGATGGTTCCAGTGTCACGCAGTTGACGAAGGTGAATGCTGAGATAATTGCCGGTATCGATATCAATCCCGCCGAAGATTTCGAGTATCCCGGAGCGACGGTGCCTCCGGCACGCTCCACGAAAGTCGCGCGCGGGAAGCCCGCCGGCCCGATCGGCAGGGCTCAGGCCGCAAACATCCACGGGTTTATCATCAAACCACCCAAATTTAGCCCCGCCAAAAAGTATCCGATGGTCCTCCTGATTCACGGCGGGCCGCAGGGTGCCTGGCTCGATTCGTGGGGGTACCGCTGGAATCCGCAGATGTGGGCTGCACGCGGATATGTTGTCGTCATGATCAATCCGCACGGCTCAACAGGATATGGGCAACGCTTCACCGAACAAATCAGCGGGGACTGGGCAGGCGCGGTCTATGACGACCTGATGAAGGGAGTCGACTATGTCATCAGCCAGGGTTATGTCGATCCCGAGCGCATCGGCGCCGCGGGTGGGTCATACGGCGGCTACATGGTCAACTGGATTCTCGGACATTCGGACCGTTTCAAAGCGCTGGTATCCCACGCCGGTGTCTACAACCTCGTCAGCATGTACGGTGTGACCGAGGAGTTGTGGTTTCCGGAATGGGAATTCAAGGGCGTTCCGTGGGAGCATCCGGAGCTCTACCAGAAGTGGTCGCCGCATCTTTCGGCGAAGAACTTCAAGACACCGACGTTGGTAGTTCACGGTGAGCTGGATTATCGAGTGCCGGTTGGTGAAGGGCTGCAGCTTTTCACGACGCTGCAACGACAAAATGTGCCGTCGAAGCTCCTCTATTTCCCCGATGAGGGACATTGGGTGCTCAAGCCGCAGAATAGTGAGCTGTGGTATCGAGTGGTCCTCGGCTGGTTCGACCAATGGCTTAAACCGAATGGACCGTGAGGAGTGCAAGGATCAGCGACGGTTGACGATTCTTTTGAGACCAGCGCGATGCTCGCTCATTTGAGCGATGAATTCCTCAAAGAGGTAAGTCGCGTCGTGTGGCCCTGGGCCAGCCTCAGGGTGGTACTGGACGGAAAAGACAGGCAGATTGCGATGCCTCAGGCCCTCCAGGGTTCCGTCATTGAGATTGAAATGCGTCAGCTCGATATCCCGGTCACTCAGACTGTCTGGGTCGACAGCGAAGCCGTGATTGTGTGAGGTGATCTCGATCGTTCCGGTGCGAAGATTCTTGACCGGCTGATTACCACCCCGGTGACCAAATTTCATCTTGAATGTACTGCCACCCAGTGCCAGTCCCAGCAACTGATGGCCCAGGCAGATGCCGAACACCGGCGCGGCGCCAATCAGCCGCCGTACCTGCGACACGATCAGAGAAAGGGCTGCCGGGTCACCCGGGCCATTTGAAAGAAACACTCCATCCGGGGCCAGCGCGAGTACATCATCGGCCTGCGTACTCGCTGGCACGACGGTTATCCGGCACCCAAGCTGAGTCAGGTATCGCAGAATGTAATACTTGATCCCGAAGTCATACGCGACCACGTGGAATGGCTCGACCGGATTTGCCGCCAGCATGCCAGGCGTTTGAAATCTGGTTGGCATCGGATCGAGCGGAGGCAATTCACCGCTTGCGACGCCGTCAAGACTGCGTGACCAGAGATAGCTGTCGCCGCAGGTCACCTCGTTCACCAGATTCCGCCCGAGCATTTCGGGTGCCTGCTGTGCTCTCTTAATAAGCGCCTCTTCGTTGAGTTCGCTGGAAGAGATGCAGGCGCGCATTGCGCCACGCTCACGGATGTGACGGACGAGCGCGCGGGTGTCGATCTCGGAGATGCCGACGATGCTATGAAGTTTGAGATACTCATCGATCGTCATTCCGGCGCGCCAATTCGAACTGATTTCAGAGAATTCGCGCACGACAAACCCTTCAACAAACGGTCGCCGCGATTCGATGTCCTCGCTGTTGATCCCGTAATTGCCGATCAACGGGTATGTCATCGTCACGATCTGACCAGCATACGAGGGATCGGTGAGGATCTCCTGATAGCCGGTCATTGATGTGTTGAAGACGATTTCGCCCGTTCGTTGTC
>JBDTUW010000535.1:0-3871 GCA_040007555.1 Acidobacteriota bacterium
CGCGGAACCCTCTCACCCCCTGACGCGTATCCCCCCACAAGAAGCAGCATCTTCCAACGCAAAATTTGTCCCGGAAACAAGCGGCTATTAATTTTGTAGTTGACAAATCTGAAAGCCGGTATTAAGGTAGCTGCGAATTCGTTAATAGTTGGTTTTTGAGGCAGTGATTGAGGGAGCTATTGACGGGTTAAAGGGAAGAAATTTTCCGGGAGGTGAAACGAGTGGCGCGTCGGAAGTCACCAACACTGACAGAGGTCGAGCTGGAGTTGATGGAAGTTCTCTGGGAGAAGGGGCAGGCATCAGTCGGTGAGATTGTTGAGGGCCTGCCTCAGGAGCGGCTGGCCTATAGTTCGGTTCTCACGATCATGAGAATTCTCGAACAGAAGGGTTATGTGGCACACGACAAGGAAGGGCGCGCGTTCATCTATCGTCCTCTTGTTGATCGCCAGCAGGCACGAAGGAATGTCGTTAGCTATCTTCTCAAGCGGTTCTTCGACAACTCGCCGGAGTTGCTCGTCGTCAACCTGCTGGAAAATGAGGATCTGAGTCAGAGCGAGGTCGAACGACTCAAGCAGTTGATCGACGAGGCGCAGTAGACACGCCCGCGCGAATTTCGTAGCCGCGTGGCTCTTCTCTTTGATTGCCAGCCATTATTCATTTGGAGGACGAGATGGGTTCCATCCTGGAAAGCTATGACGTCATTGCTCGTGTCATATTGCAGGCTCTCGTAAACAGTTTCTGGCCCGGATTGATGCTCATGCTCATCGCCTGGTTCGCCATGCGTAGCATTGACCGCACGAGCGCCACGACGAGGCACGCCATCTGGGTCATCTGCCTCACGGCCATCACGGCGCTGCCGTTTCTGCCGGTTAAGGCGAGTCGCAGTTTCCTGACTCCCGTCGCCCCTCCGCCTGAGCGCCTTTCCTCCGTCCTCTATCGACCATCGACGGTAAGCGCTCCAAATGGCTCTTCGTCGACAACCCTCTCCGAGCTTCCGAGACCGACCACTATTAAGCGTGATCAATCGACTTCCGGCAGTGGGGGATACTCACCAACGGACTCGTCGCAAATATATCTCCCCGCGCTTCCCGAATCGCAATCACAAGCGGCGCCTGCGACCGACGGATTCGTTTCGCGGGCCATCGCCGGCTTCCTCACAGGGAGTGTACCCGGAGTCATGGTCGCCATCTGGCTTGTCATATCGTCAATTCTCGCGGCAAGAATCGCCTGGAGCTATGTCTTTCTCTTCCGCATCCGCCGGAGGCTTGGTCTTGTTGCGGCTGCATGGCGTGAACGTGGGCGGCAACTGGCCGAAGTACTTGGCATCAACCGACCCGTCCGCATTTTCACGTCTCCCCTGGTCGGAGCGCCGATGACGATCGGCTGGTTGCGGCCGCTGATCATCCTTCCGATAGATCTGTTGCGCAATCTCGGCGAAGCGGAGATCGACAGCATTCTCGCGCACGAAATGGCTCACATAAAACGGTGGGACTATCTCACCAACCTTCTACAACGGCTGGCTCAGGCCGTCTTCTTTTTCCACCCTGCGGTTTGGGTCATCGGTCGGCAGCTTTCGCTGGAACGTGAGTTGGCCTGTGATGATTGGGCGATAAAAATGACCGGCGAGCCACGACGTTACGCACGGTGTCTGACCAGGCTGGTTGAAACCATGAGCGGGTCCCGGTCATTCGCAGCAGCGACCGGAATTATCTTTGGCAAACATGTTATCTCAAGGAGGATCGAAATGATTTTGAATCGTGATCGGAATGCGACGACTTCCGTCTCGAAAGCGGCGATGTACTCCGCCATCGGCTCAGCGGGACTGGCAGTCGTGCTCTCGACATTGATCTCGCCAGTGATCGCCATCCCGTTGCCTCAGTCTTCGCAGCTCGCCAGGACACAGAAATCCCTGCCACAGACTCCGCCAGTCACTGCGACCGTTCCAGCGCCCGCCCAACCGAGCGCACCGATTGCGCCGGTTGCCTCGGGACACACACTTCCCGCGTTGGCTCCTCAAGCACCCGATCCGCTCGATGCTGATCAGGATCTGATACCCGAAGTAGCCCTGCTCCCAGTCGCGGCCCCGGATGAGCCGGTGTTTGAACTACTCGAGACGATGCCTGCTGCTCAGATCGCGCCCGTCGCGTTTACGCCGCAGTTGAGCTCATCGATGGCTCGCACCGTCGCCTATCGAGCAGCACTCGCACCATCAGACTCTGTCGCGCAAACGCCGCCAGCCGCGCCGCGCGTTCGCCCCGCGACCGCCACCACCATCGGCGAGACCAGGAATTCCGAACCGGCCATCCCCGAGGCAGAGCTCATTTCCATCCTCACTGAAGTCGTCAAGAAGGATACAGACGCCAACGTCCGGGCTGAAGCCCTGCGCGGTATCTATCGCTTCAGGAGCGATGCCAGTGTCAACGCGCTTCTTTCTCTTTATGACACGATCCCCGACGTTAAGACCAAGGGAGAAATCCTCTCCTACATCATGCGCAATGAAGGCGACAACTCGAGGGCAATCGCGAAACTTCTGCAGATCGCGAAGAGCGAGAAGGATGAAACGCTCAGGAGTCGCGCATTGAGCCAGCTCGCGAAGGTCAAGGGCGATGAAGGCGCGAACCACCTGATCCAGATATATGATTCGCTGCAGGATCCAAAAGAGAAGCAGACCGTCATTAAGTATCTCGGCTACAACAAGACCCGCAAGGCCGCGGACAAGCTGATCCAGATCGCCAGGAATGATGCCGATCCGGCGGTGCGTCAGAGCGCCATTCGCAGTCTTTATGCGATTGATAATCGACTCTATCTTGACCTGCGTGAGCGCGGTTTTGGCTCGAATAACAAGGTCAGCGGGCTGATGGAACTCCAAGATCTCGACCGCCTCAACGTGGAAATGGATTGGGCAGCGAAGCAATTTAATCGTGAGGAGATGGAACGGCAAATGCACGAGACGAAGAAGCAGCTTGAGGAGCTGCAGTTCTCCATCCACCCGGAGCCCAGGGCGAAGCCGATCACGGCTGTACCCTCAACTCCTCCTATCAAATAACGCGCTCACCCAGCACGCCAAATCGATGGCTCCCCTCTCACGCCGAGAGGGGAGCCTGAGCCACTCGTACTAGCAATTCAAACACCCGAGGAGTGCACCATGATCGCATCCGAAAACGGAAGCGGCGCGCCCCTTTTGCGCCTCACGGGGGTGACCAGAGTTTTTCAGACCGATGACATCGAGACGCACGCACTCTCGGGCATCCATCTCGAGATCGAACGCGGCGAGTACATCGCAATCGCCGGTCCCTCTGGGTGTGGCAAGTCGACCTTGCTCTCGATACTGGGGCTGCTCGACACTCCGACAGACGGGACTTATTGGTTTAATGGTCGACCCGTTGGAGCGCTCCAGGCCGCCGAACGTGCGCGGATTCGCAATTGTGAGGTAGGCTTCATCTTTCAAAGCTTCAATCTGATCGGGGACCTGACGGTTTTTCAGAACGTGGAATTGCCACTTGTCTATCGCAGCATGAGAGCGGGGGAGAGGCGCTCGAGAGTCGAACAGGCACTCGAACGCGTCAACCTTTCTCACCGCGGCAACTACCTGCCGTCACAGCTTTCGGGGGGCCAGCAACAGAGGGTTGCGGTCGCTCGGGCTCTTGCCGGTGAGCCACTTATTCTGCTCGCCGATGAGCCGACCGGCAATCTGGATTCCGGCAATGGGCTCGCCGTCATGGAACTACTTGATGAGCTGCACCGCGGAGGCGCGACAGTCTGCATCGTCACTCACGACCCAAAGTTCGCTCATTACGCCGAGCGAACCATCCACCTCTTCGATGGTCGAGTGGTCGAGGAAAGCCTCCTGGAAGAACCGGCTCTCGCATAC
>JBDTUW010000536.1:0-3855 GCA_040007555.1 Acidobacteriota bacterium
TCCACCGCTCGGGCGGCGATGCAGGCTTTCGCCGAGAATTCCCCCAGCGTCTCAAAGCGCACGTTCAAAACGGAAACCCCGCTTAGCGACAGCGCGTCAACTGCCTCCTCAAGAAATATCGACTTCTTCCGGTTTGACTCCACCAGGTGCACCTGGATATCCGGCCTCAGGATCGCCACCGGAATCCCTGGAATCCCAAGTCCGCTTCCTATATCCCAAAACTCCTTAATCGATTCGCTCAGACACCCTGCCGCAAACATAGCCTCCCCAAGATGCCGCTCAGCGAATTCACCAACCGATGTCACAGTCGTCAAGTTAATCCGCTTGTTCCACTTCATCACAAACTCATAGTACTCCACCAGTTTCTTAAGCTGATCTGAAGTGAGCTGTGGATACGACTTTTCGAGGATGTCGCGAATTGAGGGTTCTCGATTCATCTCGCGCTGTGACGCGCAAGCAGCTCTACGTGGATTGTCAGAAGTGAGAGCGCGGCTGGTGTGAGACCGGGAATTCGCATTGCCTGGCCAATCGTCTGCGGTCGGATCCGGTTGAGCCGCTCAGCCATCTCTATCGAGAGCCCTGGTAACTGGCTGTATTCGATCTGTATCGGGATAGTCCTATTGACCGCCTTGCCGAGTCTCGAGGCCAGATTCTCGTTCGCCGTCAAATATCCCTCGTACTTGATGTCCGTCACTACTGTTAGAAGCTCGTCTCGTCGACTCTCGTCGCGAAACTCAGCCGGCAACAGATGAAAGAGACTCTCAGCACTCACCTCAGGCCGCTTTGCGAGTTGCGCCAGATTTACCGCTTCACTCAAATTTACCCCTGAAGACTCTGAGAACTCGAGATAACCCGGTGTCCGAATCGATACCGTCGCACCTTTGATCGCGGCATGCAACTCATTCTGCCAGTTGATCTTCGCATTAAATTCCTGATAGCGCTCCGGCTCTAAAAGACCAATCTCGAAAGCCGTCTCCGAAAGCCGCGCATCGGCATTATCAATTCGCAGCTTCAGACGCTGCTCTGCCCGGGAAGTGAACATACGATAGGGCTCGTCGACACCCTGCGTGACAAGATCGTCTATCAGGATTCCAATGTAGCCCTGATCGCGTTTGATAATCACTGGATCTTGGGAGAAGACATGACGCGCAGCGTTGATCCCCGCGATGATTCCCTGTGCCGCAGCCTCTTCGTAGCCCGTCGTCCCATTGATCTGGCCAGCGTGAAATAGACCCCTAAACCTCTTAGTCTCAAGCGACGGCCAGAGCTCCGTCGGATCGATCATATCGTACTCGATCGCGTACCCCGGTCTCAGCATGACTGCCGACTCAAGGCCCGGAATCTGCTTCACCAATTCCCGCTGCAAATCCGCCGGCAGGCTCGTCGAGAATCCATTGAGATATAGCTCATACGTCTTTGCGCCTTCTGGCTCGAGAAAAAGCTGATGTCGATCCTTGTCTGGAAACTTGACCACCTTGTCTTCAATCGACGGACAATAGCGCGGGCCAATGCCAACGATCTGGCCGCTATAGAGCGGTGATCGCGACAGGTTGTCCCGGATCATCCCGTGGAGCCGCGGTGTCGTAAATCCTATGTAACATGAGATTTGCGGCTGCAAGATCGCGCGAGTGGTAAAGGAAAATGGCGTCGGTACCGCGTCGCCTGGTTGCTCCTCAAACTGGTTGAGGTCGATCGAACGACGATCCAATCGCGGTGGTGTCCCGGTCTTGAGTCTCGCGATTCTAAAACCCAACTCTTTGAGGTTCTCCGCCAGCTTGATTGACGGCGACTCGCCCGAGCGACCTGAAGGAAAGCGCTTATCCCCGATATGAATCAATCCATTGAGAAAGGTTCCTGTCGTCACGATAACCGCTTGACCCCTTAACAAGCGCCCATCCATCAATTCGACACCCGCGATCTCGCCATTCTCAAGGAGCAACTCGACGACTTCCCCCTGACGCAGAAAGAGGTTCGGAATCGCCTCCAGTTCCTGACGCATCTGCTGCCGGTACAAAGCACGGTCGGCCTGCGCGCGTGGAGCTTGCACCGCCGGACCTCGACTCCGGTTGAGCATTCGGAATTGGATTCCAGTCTGATCAATGACGCGGCCCATGAGACCGCCAAGCGCATCGATTTCGCGCACCAGATGGCCCTTCGCGATACCGCCGATCGCGGGGTTGCACGACATCTGTGCGATCAGATCCAGGTTGAAAGTTACGACCGCTGTTTTCGCGCCAAGCTTTGACGAGGCGTGCGCAGCCTCGCAGCCGGCATGCCCGGCGCCAATCACGATGACATCGAACTGTTCGTCAAACCGCCTCATTTCACTTACCGACTATCACTTACCAATGCAAAAGGTCGCAAATATCTGATTGATGATGTCCGCGATCAGCGTCTCACCCGTGATCACGCCAAGACTGCCAAGCGCGTCATGAAGATTCGCGAGAGCCACCTCCTCGGTCAAACCTGCCCCGAGATCCTCTCTTGCGCGATCAAGCGCTCCCATGGCTGACTCGAGCGCGGCAAAATGGCGCTCGTTCGTGATTATAGCACCCTCACCACCTGCACCCGCGTACCCACCACTGATCCGCTCATAGATCGCGTCACGCAACTCATCAATCCCTGCGCCCGTCAGGGCCGAAACATGAATCACCGGTCCAGTCTCACCGAGAGCCTCAATGTCCGACTCGGTGAGCCGCACAGCCAGATCACACTTGTTCAAGACATGTATATCTGCCGGTATGTGCAGACCCGGTTCGAGTTCTCCGTCGATTGAAGTCGCGTTGGCGTCAAGAACCGAGATGATCAGATCGGCCTCGCTTGCCGCCGCGCGTGTGCGTTCAACGCCCAGTCTCTCAACCACATCTTCAGTCTCGCGGATCCCAGCAGTGTCTACGAGTTCAACTGGAATTCCCCGAAGAGCGACCACTTCCGTCAAAGCGTCCCTCGTGGTACCCGGGACCGGCGTGACGATCGCGCGATCACGCCCGAGCAGCGCATTGAAGATGGACGACTTCCCTACGTTAGGCCGGCCAATCAGCGCCAGCCGCATACCCGAACGGATGATTCTTCCAATCCTGTAGCTCTCCGCGAGTCGTCCCAGCACTTCTCGCATCGACTCCAGATCGGCGCTGAAGCGCGCAATATCAAGAGCTTCCAGATCGTCTTCGACAAACTCGACCGCCGACTCAAAATGGACGATGAGTTTGACCAGACGCTCCTTGACAGGTCGTAACTGGTTCGAGAGTTCACCGCGCAATTGCCGGGCAGCGACACGAGCCTGATACGTTGTTTGGGCGTGGATCAGATCGCGAATCGCCTCAGCCTGGGCGAGGTCCATCCGTCCATTAAGAAATGCCCGCATGCTGAACTCACCCGGCTCGGCCGCTCGCGCACCGAGTGCGAGGAGTTCTCGCAGCACTTCCGCAAGAACTACCGGGCTCCCGTGCCCGGCGATCTCGATCACGTCCTCGCCGGTAAATGAGTGGGGTGATTCAAAGAACGTGACGATCGCCTGGTCGATGACTTCAGACGTAGAAGAGCGGACGATCTGATGCAGTGAGGCGTGGTTTGGTTTGAAGTCCAGCGACGGCCCACGGTCGAGCAGGCGCCGCGCAATCGCAACAGCATCGGGTCCACTCAGACGTATGACGCCGATTCCACCGTAACCGGGAGGAGTAGCTATAGCAGCTATGCTGATTTTGGATTTTAGATTTTGGATTTTAGATTGAAGGCCTTTTGAATTTTGGATTTTAGATTTTAGATTGGGGATTTTGGAACTCGGGACTCAGGATTCAGGACTCAGAATTCAGGGTTCGGGATTCCATCATTTAGACTTGGTTCCCCAATCTAAAA
>JBDTUW010000537.1:0-3850 GCA_040007555.1 Acidobacteriota bacterium
TGGGGTGGGATCACCGCACCCTTTGTCCTGAGCCGCGAAGCGCCGAAAGACAATGACGCGGCGACGCACACGCTAATGAGTACGGAACCAGTCGGCAACAGGCCTGTCGGCGCTTCGCGGCTTAAGAGAACGGAGCAAATGTGACGGATGCAGAGAAGAATTCACCTGAAATCGCCACCTAGCATGAATCCACCGCCCAGAATGCAACTTCATGTCCAGGGCTCAACAAAATCACTGAACGGGATGTCATCACCGATCGCCGCTCCCACAATCCGAGCCCGGAAACAGGACAAGATGGGCCAAACACTGACCGACCTGGTTACTCATGCAGTCTTTAGTACTAAAGACAGACGTCCCCTGATCGACGCCGAAATGCGTCCGCGATTGTTCGATTACATTGGAGCTATTGTTCGCGAATTGAATGGCTACCCCATTGCCATCAATGGAACCTCGGATCACGTTCATCTCCTCCTTCGCCTGCCACCCGCCGTCTCTCTCTCATATGCCCTTCGCACGATCAAGACAAATTCGTCTCGCTGGATCCACGAGACATGGTCTGACAAAGATGGCTTTTCCTGGCAATCTGGGTACGGTGCATTCAGCGTCAGCAAATCCGTCGTCTCGCAAGTCGCCGCATACATCGCTGCTCAGGAAGTTCACCATCAGAAACAACGTTTTCAAGATGAATTGCTGACCTTCTTCAAACGCCACGACCTTCAATATGACGAGCGATACATCTGGAAATAGCCCGAGCAATGCCACTCGTTAGCATCTGCATTCCGACATATAACACAGCGCGCTACCTGGCGCAGACGATCGAGAGCGTCCTCGCGCAGGACTTCTCCGACTATGAGCTTGTCATTTGCGACAACGCCTCAACCGACGAGACTCCGGAACTCTGTCGACGTTTCACCGATCCACGCATCCGCTACCTTCGCTTTGAGGAACTCACCAATCAGGCGGGCAACTTCAATCGCTGCCTAACAGAGGCACGTGGGGAACTCCTCACCATCCTTCATTCGGACGACTGCTTTCTTCCCGGATTTCTCTCTGATCGAACCGAGCGGTTCTCAAACGACCCGGACTTGGGCCTCGTCTTCGGTGCCGTTGAGATCATCGACGCCAATGGTACGCACGTCTCTGTGAGTAGGATCTGGCCCGAAGATCGCACCTTCGCTCAAGGCGAGCTTGTCGATGAGCTGGTCATGGCTTGTCTCGTCTCACCACCCTCACTGATGGTGCGAAAGAGTCTTGCGGATGCCGCCGGTAATTTCCGCAACGACCTTACCTGGGGTCACGATTGGGAATGGTCAATTCGCCTCGGCGAACGCGGGAAGGCTCACTATGCGACGACTCCACTTGCCGCATATCGAGTCCACGATGCGAGCGGTACCGCTGAAGTCCTGAATGCAGCGAAGAACGGTCACCAGGAGCGACGGATTCTCAACGAAGTGTTCGCCCGTCTTTCTTCACGAACGAGGCTGCAGGCTCGCCGCCGCGAAGCCTATCGCGCACTGAGTCGCCGGCAGATGTATTTCGCCGAACAGAGCCTGCTCGCTGATCGCAGCAGCGTCGCCAGAAACAATCTGTGGTTCGCCATTCGCGCCGATGCAACCATGCTCTTCCGCCCAACGCTCTGGGCAATCTTCGCCGGAACCGTCGGATCGAAGCGCGTATATCAACGCTACCTCGCCCTGCGGAAGGGCGTCGCATGAAGGAACCGCTGGTCAGTGTCGTTATCCCGACTCACAATCGGCCGGCCACACTCGTCGAAACTCTCGGGCATCTTGAGAAACAAACCCTCAACCGCGCCTACTACGAGATCATCGTCGTCGATGATGGATCCTCCCCACCGGTCACGGTCGCCCCACCCGTTCGACTTGTTCGTCTGGAAGGGGAAGAGCGATCAGCGGCAAGAAATGCCGGGGCGAAAGCAGCGCGCGGCGAGCTTCTGGTGTTTATCGATGACGACATCACCGTCGATCGAGACTTTCTCAAAAGTCACCTTGAGGCTCATCGGGAATGGCCGGATGCGCTGCTGGTCGGGGCGATCAGATTGCCAGGGGAAGCGAGCGCAACTCCGTTTGGGAGATTCCGCCAGAAGCTGGAGGACAATGGTATCCCCGTCGCCCGCGGGATCACTGCCATGCCAAATCTATGCACCGCCGCAAACATGGCGATGACGCGAGCAAGATTTGCGGAGCTGGGTGGGTTTGATCCGAGGATCGCAAGCGGCGAAGACCAGGACCTCGCGCTGAGGCATACTACCAGTGGTGGTCGGATTGCCTTTATTCCGGCGGCGACCGTCATTCATCGAGACAATGCGATGGATGTGCGAAGCTATTGTCGCAGGGCCGAGTGGGGCAGCCGCATGATGCTCCCCTTCTGTCGCCGGTATCCGCACTTCGTCGACAATATCACGCGTCGCCGAGTCAACGGATCCTTCAATCTCCTCAAGAGTCTGCTTTCCATTGAGCCAGTGCGAGGGCTGCTGTTTGCAATGGCTGGAACACTTGAGCGGACCGCACCCGACAGCGCAGTGCTTGACCGCCTCTACAGGGGTCTTCTCGGAGTTCACATCTATCGCGGCTATCGAGATGGCGACAGAAATGCGTAAGAATCTACTTCACTTCGCACAGCACGGTGATACGAGTGGATTCTTCCCGCAGCTTGCGCGCTGGCACGATCGCGAGCGCTATCAAATGTTTTTTGGGACACTCAATCCCATCTGGCCGGACCTGCGCCAGTACATGGACTCACAGGGTGTCGAGTGCTTTAGTTGCGACGTGGGAGGTCGTGCCGGTTTTCCGATGGCGATGCTCAAACTGGCAAGTTTCCTGAGGCGTGAACGAATTGACATTCTGCACGCTCATCTTTTCGAGCCGTCGATTGTCAGCTTGCAGGCGGCTACGCTCGCGCGGACACCAGTGCGGGTCATGACGAGACACTATTCGGACTATCACACACGCATCGACAAGAAATGGCATGTGCGTCTCGATCAGCTCTGTACGCGACTGAGTCACCGGGTGATCGCGGTGTCGGAGCATACGGCCGAGCATATGATTGCGGAAGAGGACGCGCCACCAGAGAAGATTCGGACGATTCTCAACGGGATCGACTTCGATCGAGTCAGGCTATCCGGGCCCGATGCTGTTAAGAGGATACGAGCCGAGTTTGACGCTGAGGACGCTTACATTCTGCTCATCTGCGCGAGGATGCATCCGGAGAAAGGGTATGAGTATCTTTTCGATGCGATGCCCAGGATCAGGAGCAGGACCGACCGTCGGGTGATTTTGCTCGTGGCGGGTCGTGGGACATTCGAAGCGGAGTATCGAACGAGGGTCAGGGATCTCGGTTGCGAGGAGGATGTGAAGTTTATTGGGTTTCGCAAGGATGTTCCCGACCTCATGGCCGCAGCCGATCTTGTGGTGTTGCCCAGCGTTGCGGAGGCGTTTGGCCTCGTGCTGACCGAGGCGCTCTATCTGGGAACCCCTGTGGTTGCATCGCGAGTCGGTGGCATTCCGGAGATTGTCAATGACGGAGTGGATGGAGTGCTGGTGCCGCCCGAGAATAGTGAAGCGCTCGCAGATGCGATTATTGATCTGCTGCACGATCCGGCGAGGCGTACCCAGATGTCAGGAGCGGGCAGAGCCAAGGTGGTCGAGAAGTTCCAGTTTGATAAGATGGTGCGGTCATATGAGGCAGTGTATGAAGAGCTTCTGATTGCCTCTCCGAGTCCTCGCGATTCTGCGTTAAACCAGATGGGAGACGAAACGCTTAGCTGATGCCCCAGGTTTCGGTCATCATTCCAACGTACAATTCGGCTTCCTACCTTGTAGAAGCGATCGAG
>JBDTUW010000538.1:0-3839 GCA_040007555.1 Acidobacteriota bacterium
GGAGCACACCCGACATCGCATCGGACCCATAAAGAGCACTCTGCGCGCCTCGTACCAACTCCAGACGCTCGGCATTGTCGGTAGTTAGATCAGACAAATCAAAAGCGCCCCCTGCATCGTTGATTGGC
The DNA here is from genome assembly GCA_040007555.1 of Acidobacteriota bacterium. Lineage (GTDB taxonomy): Bacteria > Acidobacteriota > Blastocatellia > RBC074 > RBC074 > JANNRD01. Next base: position 129 of record JBDTUW010000538.1, read on the forward strand.
ACTCCGTCGATCATCACTTTCGTATAGTCGGATTCTCCGCCTCGAACAAAGAGGGAAGTGACACCGCCCCGACGCGCTGTCTGCATGACTGTGACACCCGGTGAGTTTCGCAGCGCATCCAGCACACTCGGTTTCTGCTTCCGCTCGATATCAGCGGCTGAAACCAGATAGAGACTGGAGAGCGATTCGCTGGCACGTGTCTCCGTTCGCGTTTCCGAGATGACGATTGCGTCGCGAAGTGCGCTCAATGACAAGGTCACCGTGATCTCCCCAACAGGCCGTTGATCCAGGCGAATTGCTTGTGCGCCGCCACTCTGAATCATCCCGTCGGCTTCGACGAAAAGCAGGAAGGCTTCTGCGCCGATATCATCGAATTCAAACTTGCCGTTTGAATCTGTCATTACCCCGCGGGCTACAAACCCGGATGGGCGCCGAAGTTTGACCACGGCATCTGGCACCGCCTCGCCATTCACGTCGACCACTTTGCCTGTCAGCGAGCGTTGAGGTGACTGAGCATCGATCGGTATCAACAGAAACGCGATGACGGCGATAGCCGCGACAAATCCCACAGCTCTGATCTTCATGCTTTCCTCATCGGTATTGGCTCAACATCGGAGACACTCGCGGATTGCCCGTCCGCGGATGTCTGTCGACTATCAATTCTGTTTCAAAACACTGGCTGAGTAGCTCGGCGGTCATGACTTCTCCCGGTGTTCCCGAGGCGAGGAGGCGACCGTCTTTGAGCAAGGCGACCCGATCGGCAAAATCGGCCGCAAGGTTGATTTCGTGGGTGACGAGAAGCGCACCCAGTTTCCGCGAGCGAGTCAGCCCACGCACCAGCTCAAGCAGCGAAACCTGGTGCGCAATGTCCACATTCGCGGTCGGCTCGTCGAGAAGGAGCAATTGAGGCTGCTGCGCCAGCGCTCGAGCGAGGACGACGCGTTGTCGCTCGCCACTGGACAACTCGTTGAACCTTCGACCCGCAAATTGAACGGCATCGGTCGCTTCGAGCGAAGTTTGCGCGATCTCAAAATCCTCGGGCGAATCAAAACCAAAGGCGCGCACGTGCGCGTATCGACCTGCGAGGACGTATTCCAACGCTGTCAGGGGAAACCGAACCTCGCCGGTCTGCGCAACCAAAGCTACGTGACGAGCGATTTCGCGCCGCGCATAGCTCCACACTTCTCGCCCAAGAAGGGTTGCCGCGCCGCGCGTGGGTTTGAGCATGCCGCAGGCGACTCCAAGCAACGTCGACTTCCCGGCGCCGTTGGGCCCGAGCAAGGCGACGACCTCGCCGGCATTCACCTCGAGCGTGATGCCCGCGAGGACCTCTCGATCAAATCTGAAGTGAATGTCGGTTAGCCGGAGCATATCTGGTCGTCGTCAGTTCTTTAACGCCCGGGCGCGGAGAGGCATGAGATATGTGCGATTCATTTTCTTCCCCTTAGAAGCAGGTAAATAAATATCGGAGCTCCGACGATGGCGGTGATTGCTCCAGTCGGTAACTCGCGAGGCGCAAGCACTACTCGGGCTGCCGTATCCGCAAGCAAGACCAGCAGCGCTCCGGCTAACGCTGACGCGGGGATCACTACCCGGTTGTCCGCCCCCGTCGCCAGTCGAACCAGATGCGGCACGACGAGACCGATGTATCCAATCGCTCCACCTGCCGAAACAGCGGCGCCGGTTAGCATCGACGCCACTCCATAAACTATCCAGCGCACACGACCTGTTTCGACGCCGAGCGCAAACGCATCGCGCTCACCAACCATCATGAGATTGAGCGCTCGCGCCTGTGTCAGCAGCACCGCCAAGCCAATCACAGCTGCCAACCCAACAAAGACAAGACCCTCAACGCTTCCGCTCGAAAGGTCTCCAAGCAGCCACAGCGTAATGTTGCGAAGCTTGACGTCCTCTGCGAGCGCAATGACCAGTGCGATCACCGACGAAAGAAAGGTCGAGATCACTACGCCGGCCAGTACCAGGTGCGCCGGGTCGTCATCACGCCGACCGATTCGGTAGACCACCAGACTCGCAGCCGCCGCACCAGCAAAGCTCATGAGTGGTCTGCCGTAGGCCACGTTCGCGGCGAGCATGATCCCAAGAATCGATCCGACCGCAGCTCCGCCGGAGACTCCGAGGATGTACGGATCCGCAAGTGGGTTGCGGAGTAGCGCTTGAAATGACGCTCCGGCCACCGCAAGCACCGCGCCCACACCCGCCGCCAAACCGATCCGCGGAAGTCGAAGACTGAATATGATCACTTCCTGTTCTCGTGAGAGAGGTGAGGCCATCCGGCCGAGTCGCGCTACGAGAGCCTGTCCGATCGCGAGCGTTGAAACGTGTTCGCTTCCCACGGCAAGCGCAAACGCAGCCGCCCCGACCAGAGCGGCCGCCAGGACTAGAAGGGTGACAGCAGCGCGTCGCCGCGTAGGTACGGTCACCTCATCTTCTCCGGATGCAGTCCGCGCGCGAGTTGCTCGAGTCCATCAATGAGTCGAGGCCCGGGCCGGTCCACGAAGTCGGGATCAACGCGCACAATTCGCCCACGCGCGATAGCTGGTGTGCCTGCAAAGTCGTGTTTCAGCGACTCCTCTTTCACGATCTCGGTGCCGTGGCTTGCAGGCGCGATAATTACATCAGGTTTGCTGGCGACTGCGGTCTCGCGTGAAAACTGTGGATAGTCCGCCGTTTGCGCCGCGGAAATCGAGACACCGCCGGCCAATACGATCAGATCGTTGATAAATGTCTTGCCTCCAACCGTGATCAGTGGCGATGTTTGCAGCACGTATAGAACCTTTGGTCGAGTCACGTCCTCGAGACGTTTTTGAACCTCTCCGATCCTGCGCTCCATTTCCGATGCCACCGTTTCAGCTCTTGCTTCGGTACCTGTCGCAGCCCCAAGGCCGCGCAGCGAAGACGCAACCTCCGTGACCGAGCGCGGACTAACGACATAAACAGGAATCGCCAATTCGTCCAGCCTTCGCGTCAGATTCTCAAGCTGGCTGGCGGTGGAGATCACCACCAGGTCAGGGCGCAGGGAAATGATCCGCTCGAGGTTGAGGTGCAGCGTGTCGCCAACCTTCTCCTTCTGAAGGGCGGCGGCAGGGTAGTCACAGTAGCTGGTGACCGCCGTGATTCTGTCATCGAGCCCGAGAGCGAAGAGGGCTTCGGTGACGCTTGGAGCGAGCGAGATGATTCGTTGCGGCGGGAAGGCCACGTTCACCCGTCTGCCCAGACCATCACTGAACTCACGCCGTGGCGAGAGGATGCCCTGATCGGTCGCGGGGCGCGCGCACGCGCCAGCCAGGAGCAGGCAGGCAGTTATCAATAGTTTTGAGAGATGACGAAACACGAAAGCCTCGGGAAACGGCTCTGATCCGAAGAGCGTCCGAGGCTTGCAGCAACTGAGAGTGATGTGGAGACAAACCAAGGGCCGCACTCTTTCAGCCGAAGAGCCGCCAGTAGAAAAACTGATCCTCAGGCAGGTCTCCTGACTTGGCTCGCCCGGCGTGCGCCTTCTCGCGCTTTTATGCGCAATGGCTTTCTCTACGCACCGGGATTTGAATGAGCCTTACAGTGGCGGTGACCGCGCGGGATTCTCACCCGCTTCCCTATTCTCCCTCGCTTAATACCGAGGGCACCTGAACAGTGCAAAGAACTGCTAACAAAGGCGGACACTATCACGAGGCCCGGGGTGAGTCAAATCAGGGG
>JBDTUW010000539.1:0-3837 GCA_040007555.1 Acidobacteriota bacterium
AACCCCTTATGGGCAGCAGCCCGACTGGGATGGCACGATCACGGATTCGGGTGTCTGGGGTGAGCGTTTTACGGATCAGAACGGGAATCACAGATGGGATATGGGCGAGCCCTTCGAGGACGATCCAGGCAATACCGAATTGGACGCCAGTTCAGCGAAGAAGTATGACGGAGTCTATCTTGCGGGCTTCGGCAGTCGTCGGCTAGCCACCGGAAAGCACGATGATCTGTGGGCCCGGACGATAGTTCTCGATGACGGGCGCACGCGCTTTGCCATCGTCTCCGTGGATTTCATCGGCTATTACTCCTCGGCGTCGTACTACGGCATCAGCCAAGTCCAGAAGCTGGTCGATCCGCGCTTGGGTATTCAGGAGATTCTCGTTACCTCCACTCATAACCACGAGGGGCCGGATACGATTGGGGCCTGGGGAAACGGTGCACTGTCGGATGGCAAATACCCGAAATACCTTCGCTTTGTTGACCGGCAGATTGCCAGGAGCATCGCGCTTGCATCAGAGGGGCTGACGCCCGTGCGCCTCAAGCTGGGACGAACAGACCCGCGCCTTAGTCCGTCGATTGCCGGCATGCAGACACGCACGCGGGGACGTCCTCCGAGCGTATTCGATGAGGAGTTGCGCGTCATGCAGTTTTTGAAGGCTCCCGGTTCGCAGGGCAACAGCGTCGTCGCTACTCTGATTAACTGGAATACCCATCCGGAATCGATGGAGGACAAGAATACCGAGGTGACCTCTGACTTTCCGCACACAGTGCGTGCAGAGGTAGAGAAGAGGTATGGGGGCACAGCCTTATATGTTTCCGGCGCGATTGGGGCAGTGGAGATCGTTGGGGATTCGAACACGCGGAGCACTGATCGGGCGACCTTCGACGGCAAGGAATTCCCGCTCGGGTCCGGTAATCGACCGGCTTACACCTTTCGACGTACCGAAGCGATTGGCCGTGATATTTCAAAAGCGGTCCTTGACGCGATTGGGGGCGCACAATGGAGTCGCTCTTCCGCCCTCGAACTAAAGAAGGCGGATCTCAGCGGCCCGATGGACAACCCGGGCTATGCGCTACTCTCGAAGGTTGGCGTGCTCGATACGATTTCACCGGTCGGTGACGGGCAGGTGCCGAAGTTCAATACCTGGATATATGCACTCAGGATCGGGGACGCACAGGTCGTAACCACACCCGGAGAGCTCCTTCCGGAACTCTTCCTGGGGCTGGCAGGCACAAGGCGTGCGGACTGCCCGGAGGCCGACACCGGGCGACCACTTGAGCCGGGAATACGGCAACATATGTCAGCAACCCACCGGTTCGTTTTCGGGCTCTGCCCGGATGAACTGGGCTATATCGTGCCCGGCTACGATTGGCGGCGAGAGCCATTCGATGCTCAGAAGATGGACCTGAAGCCGGCGGTGGACGCCTGCAGCGCGAAGGGGGTTCCGAGCCATTATCACGAAACCAATTCGGCGAGCTCGATCCTTGCGCCAGCTTCCACATGTGTCACCGTGGCGCTGCTTACCGGCAAGAAACCGACAGACAAATCATGTGAAGACGCGCACCTCTACTCCGATTACGTAAGGCGCTTGTCGCGTTAAGGCAGAGAAAATGACGGATGCTTCGCCCTCCGAGATAGGAATTGTTGTCAATGGTGCAGGTACTGTTGTCGAGTTCGGCACGTCCGTGTCGACGCTCGTGGCGCACCTTGGTCTAGAGCTATCGCAGATCGCCCTTGAGCGGAATCTGCGCATTCTTCCTAAGGCTGACTGGGGTGGGACGATTCTCTCCGAGGGCGATCAGATTGAGATCGTCCACTTCGTCGGGGGCGGCTAGCGAAAACCGCACCCTCCCTTTTTCGCCGCTGCGCTCTCAGGCGCTCAGCCGCCATCCTGAAACTTGGCTTTGACGCTGTCCTTACCACCCCGTGGGGCCGCTATCAAGTGGTGTAACTGAGCCAGGCTGGTGCCGGGTTGCGGCCTGATCGCGGCATTACTGTTCGGTGGCGCTGGTGAAGGCAAGGGCACAACTGAAAATATGATCGGGGTCAGTCCGCATGCGACTCAAGCGGCGAAGAGGAAAAGCGAGGGACGGGAGGCTGTTATGCTAAAGAAGGCAGACTAAGAAGAGAGAAGCGAGGCTAAGAGTGAAGACTCGCAGCCTCGCTTTTCGTAGAGGATCGGAAGCACAGAATCAGCTGTCCGAGAACAACTGATTCCGTGTCTACCTTCGTTTTATGCCGACCTCGAACCACGATCTCGCTTGACGACTGTTAGCAGCCTGGCGAGAAGATGGGCATAGTGTAGGAGTCGGTCGTCAGACGCAGCTTGTGGAGGTTGTGTCCACCATTGTATGCGCCCGCGGAGGTCGCGGCATTGGGATTGAAGTTGATTGCCACACCGAAGAGACCAACGTCACTTGTGGACCAGAGCTTCGTCCAGCCTGTTTGACCCGCCGGAATAACAACCGTGAACCGTGGTGAGGTTCGCGGGTTCGTGTCATTCAGGGTAAAGCCGCGCTGGCACGTGCCGGCCGAGAGCTGGTAGCTGTGTGCCTGTTCGGCATCATCGTAGAGAATACCGAAGAAGGTCCCGGTACTTCCACCGCCGCCAAAGAGACTGCCACCGACACGATTGATCCAGACGCGAACCGAGTTACCGTCCGCGATTGAGCCAATGTTGTCCAGCGCCAGGACGCGCGGTACGCGATTGTACCTGATGCCGTCGAACGAGATAGTCACAGTGGTCGTGTTTTCATCGCACGTGACCGGGGTCACTGCAATGGCCGCAATAGTTTCGGCTCCGAGGTTCGCAAAATGACCCGTGTCAAACTTGACATACTCATCGCCAATCAGGAAATTGAAATTGATCGGGCAACCGAGGACGCCGTCGACCGCGATCGCGAGCAGATAGCCCGTGGTCGCCGGATCCTGTTCCGAGGCCAGGAACGTCATGGTCTGGTTGGCCGTCAGACAGATATATCTGTCCGCAACCGAGCAGCTTCCGCCCTCAACAAAGAAGAGATGCACAAATGCCGCTGAAGACACGCTCGTGTTGGTGATGTTAAAACGTGTGTTCGTCGTGCTCGGGTTTGCCGTCGACGACGAGTAAATATTGTAGAAAAGAATTGAGCCGGCCTTTTGGTCGCTCGCTTCCGACGTTGATGGATACGGCGCCCCAGGATCGGCCGCCAAGCCAACAGAAGTCAGGAGCAGCATCGCCGCGAAGGCCAGAAGCACTCGTGAGAATCTGCGTGAGGTTTGCATTGTCGAGTTTCCTCCACTGGAAGGTCTAATGATAGTCGTTAACATCGCTGTCGCTGCACTATCGATGCCCAACCGGGCGCCTGTTACAGCATACCCGGCGCTTATTCTTCTTCCCGGGTCCGGGACTTGATCTCCGCTTGATCTACCCTTCGTCCCCTCCCTCACTCGTTGCCGAGCGGGGGAGGGGTTACCGAAGGATTCTCAGGGGCGGGCATCCAAGCCGGACCACCGACCTTACTAGCAGGACGGCGGGAAGACTGGAATGGTCCACGAAGCGGCTGCGGTCAGCGTCAACTTGTGGAGGTTATGACCACCTCGGAACGCGCCTGCGGAAGTCCCCGCGTTAGCATTCTGATTGATGACCGCACCAACGATGCCGAAATCATTAGTAGCCCAGAACTTCATCCAGCCGGTTTGCCCAGCCGGGATGACCTGGTCAAACCGTGGAGCAACCTTCGGGAAGTTGTTGGTTAACTGCACAACCACCTGACAGCTCCAGCTGGCATTCCAACTGTGTGGCTCTTCCTGGTCATCATACAGAAGACCGAAGACCGACCCGATCTGACCGCTGGT
>JBDTUW010000540.1:0-3829 GCA_040007555.1 Acidobacteriota bacterium
TATCCGTTCCTCTTCGCGTCTTTCGCGACCTTCGCGGCCTTCGCGTGAGTCTTCGCGTTCCCCAACCGGAGTGTTTCTAAGTAGCCAGTATCGGTATCATCACGCTTCACAACCTCCCGTTTGTCAGCCCACGCATCAGAAGAACTTTCTTTCGAGTTTGCCGGTTTTTGGCTTACCAACCGGTTCGCGTACGCTGAATATCTGTCTTGAAGGAAGTTCTACGGCAGAGAGAACACCCGTCAAATAAGCGCCGGTATCGACTCCGATCAAACTGTCGCGGACCCAGACCTTTTCAAACTCGCCAAAAATCATGCCGGCGATGGTGTGACCAAAGACAACCAGCTTGCCGCCATATTCGCTGAAAAAGTGACGATTGCGCGCCCAGATCAACTCCAGATTGTCAGCTGTTTTGCTCGGATGCAGGAACTCTCCGTCAGCATCCTCCACCAGCGACGCATGCACATATATCGCGTGCTCATCCTCGTGCCATGATGGCAGGGAGGCGAGGAAGTCATAGTGCTCGGGCGGCACCGTCACCTGGTCACCATCGACGATATAGCTCTCGAGTGTTTCGATTCCACCGTTGTAATACCACAACTCGGAATCAGCGTTGACAGCGAGGCCACCTTCCGGCGCCAGCGCCGCGAGCATCATCTCCTCGTGATTGCCGCGAATAACGACTACCGTATCCGGCGCCTCTTTCTTGAGCGCTATCGCCCGATCGACCACGCCGCGCGAGTCTTCGCCCCGATCGACCAGATCGCCGATCAGAACCAGCTTGTCTTCGTTTGCCCGGTACCCGACCTCGATCAGCAGACGGTCGAGCAACCGCAGCTTCCCGTGGACATCACCGATCACCAGAGTCCTCATAAGACATTCATTATGTTGCAAAAGGTCTTGAAAAGAAAAACTAAAAAGCTATGATGTGGCCGCGCCGATGAAATCGAAGCCAATGTTTGTTTGATCTCAATGCCTACCGCCCTGACTGTAGCCAACATTCTAACGCTCCTCCGACTGATTCTGATTCCGGTCTTCGTCACTGCTCTGTTCTATCAAAGGTTCACGTGGGCACTGGCGGTTTTCCTATTTGCGGCGGTGACAGATGGACTGGATGGCCTCGTTGCGCGCAGCTTTAATCAGAAGACGCAACTCGGAGCGATTCTTGATCCGATGGCGGACAAACTGCTGCTCATGACTGCATTTGTCGTGCTCTCGCTGCCGCGCTTTACAGAAACGGCGCCGCTGCCATTCTGGGTGACCATTGCCGCAATCAGCCGGGACGCCTTTATTGTCCTCGGAGCGCTGGTGATCAATGTCGCCACGGGCTTCTCAAACTTCCGCCCCTCGTTTCCAGGGAAGATAAACACGTGTGTCCAATTTCTGACCATCGTTGTTTTTCTTGCCGCAAATGCATTCGGCTGGCACGAGAACCTATTGACCGTCTGCTACTACGTGACGCTCGGAATGGCGATTTTTTCAGGGCTGCACTATATTGTTCACGTCAATCGCGCGATGAGTGCTCATCCATCCCGGACCGACCATTAGCCTCCGCGAGCAATCTTCATGAGAGAACTGGAGAATCAGAAAGGCCTCGCCGAACGACTCTCCCGGATTGAAGAGCGTCTCGGGCCAGTCATTGCCACCAACTCCCTGACGGCACTCTCCTGGATGCGCTGGATTCCCGCGGTCACGCTTTTTCTGGTAGTGGTCACGCTTCTCTTCGCCGGGGCACGAATAGTCATCGTCCCGCTGCTTGCCTCGGTCGCACTGGCATACCTTCTGGCGCCACTGACGGACTGGTTTGAGAGACGCGGCTGGTCGCGGATGATCGCGGCGGTGCTGACTCTCACCAGTGTCAGTCTGATATTCGTCCTGGTGCTGATCTTTCTGGTGCCGGGCATCTGGAATCAGTTGCTGACTTCGTATGATCACGCAAGGGCGCTGGTCCTCGATCGGGGACGCGTCGATCAGACGCTTGCCAGAATTCGCACAGCAAGCCCGTTGATTTCGGGCTATCTCGATGAGATCGTGGCCGGATTTCGAAACCCCGCGCGGCAGGAGGAGTTTCGATCAATGTTTATCGGGTGGATGCAGAGTGGTCTCTTCGGCCTGGTTAATCTGACGACGTCGATACTTGATCTGCTTTTGATTCCCTTTTTTGTTTTCTATTCGTTGAGCGACTACAGGCAACTCCGGTCGGGGCTCGAACAGATGATTCCGCCACGGAACCAGGAAGTGGCACGCGATCTGATTGAACAGCTGAGCGGGGTGATTTCGACATACGTTCGGAAACAGATGCTCATTAGCCTGGTCATGGGAGTGTTGTACGTGATTGGTTTCACGATCCTCCGCGTCCCGTTGGGAGTTACGATCGGGCTATTGGCGGGACTGCTCAATTTTGTGCCCTATCTGGGAACGGTGACCGGTTTCATTCTGGCGTTGGTTTTTGTCGCGCTTGACGGGGCAGGGCTGTGGCGGGTGGCCGGGGTGGTTGGGGTTTTTGGATTGGTGCAGGCGGTTGAGGGGTACTATTTGACGCCAAAGTTATTGGGAAGCAGCCTGAATCTACATCCGGTGCTGGTGCTTTTGGGGCTCATGGTTGGCGGGAACCTTTTCGGGCTTTTGGGAATTATTCTGGCGGTGCCGGTGATCGCGCTGGGGAAGGTGATTCTTCATTTTGTTGGGAAGGCCTATCAGGAATCCGATTTCTTCCGCCGATCGGGTTCGGAACTGCTGACGGGTGCAGGCGCGCCAATTGAGCTGGGAAATCCGGCAGGCAATACGTCGTCTGGAAGCGTCCTGGTGAGTGAGGACATGCCGACGCGAGAACCGCGGATCGTGATTACTACAGGTGAACTCCGCTCGCGCCGCCCTCCGATCTCCCACGGCGACGACTAATCCCACCTCGCATCCATCCCTGGAAACACGCCAGTTGCGGTGACAGATGATTACTTCACGCTGATCCGTGATTCCAAGGGATCAGATATTTCTGCGACTATAGATTCCAGCCCAATCTGCCCTGATACGGCGACTAACATAAATCTTGACAGCATCGCACTCAACCTTTATACTGCCGCTTGGTTTACAGGTAGGTAGCGCGGGCAAGGAAACGGTAGAGTTCGGGCGCGCGCCGGTAGGAGTTGAAAGAGAAGCGAGCGAGGATTTGAAAATAAGGTTAATCCAGGTGGGATAGGGACTTATGGGCGAATTCCAAGTGCCGAAACAGGCATACATAAGAGCTTTCGCCGAAGGATTGAGATTGTCAAGATTGGAGAGCAAAGAATGGCCAAGGTTATTGGTATTGATTTAGGAACGACTAATTCGGTCGTAGCGATCATGGAGGGTGGCGAGCCGGTTGTAATCACCAACTCTGAAGGTGGTCGCACTACTCCTTCGGTGGTTGGCTTCGCCAAGGATGGGAATAGGCTTGTCGGGCAGGTGGCGAAGCGTCAGGCCGTCACCAACCCCGAGAACACCGTCTATTCAATCAAGCGCTTCATGGGCAGGCGCTTTAACGAAGTCAGCGGCGAGATCAAACAGGTTCCATACAAGGTCTCGGCGGCGGCGAACGGGGATGTTCAGATCACGGCTGGCGGCAAGGACTGGTCGCCGCCCGAAGTCTCGGCAATGATCCTGCAGAAACTCAAGCAGGCGGCAGAGGACTATCTGGGCCAACCGGTAACGCAGGCTGTCATCACGGTCCCGGCTTACTTCAATGACGCTCAGCGACAAGCGACAAAGGACGCAGGCAAAGTCGCCGGTTTAGAGGTCATGCGCATCGTCAACGAGCCGACGGCGGCGGCACTGGCCTACGGACTCGACAAGAAGA
>JBDTUW010000541.1:0-3828 GCA_040007555.1 Acidobacteriota bacterium
TGCCACGCCGCATACGGCCACCTCTCTGACGCCGGGCTGTTCAAGGAGCAAGTCCTCGATCTCGCGTGGATAGATATTGAAGCCTCCGGAAATGATCAACTCCGTCCGGCGTCCACGCAGTGTGTAATACCCATCCGCTGATCGCTCCGCCAGATCACCGGTGCGGAACCATCCGTCAACAAAGGCTTCACCCGGAGGGCGCCGCCAATACCCACCAAAGACATTGGCGCCTCGAACGAACAGCTCCCCAACCTCACCCAAGGCCACGGGCAGAAGCTCCTCGTTCAGTATCCTTGTGGAAACACCTGGGAGGGGAAAGCCGACGGATCCTGCGCGTCTCTCACCTTCATATGGATTGCTCAGATTAATGAGGGTTTCGCTCATGCCATAGCGTTCGAGGATCGTTGAGCCAAATCTCTCGCGAAACGTCGTGAGAATGTGTGCCGGGAGCGGCGCGGAACCTGAAACGAAGAGGCGCGTTCTGGCTCCGATGCGTTGCGCCGTCTCCAGTGGAAGCTCGAGGAGGCGGACATAAATCGTCGGGACTCCAAAAAAGAGTGTCGGCTTGAATGTCTCGAAGAGCTCCTCAGCCCGCGCGATCTCAAAGCGCTCCGCGACGCGCATCAAACACCCACTCGTCAGTGAGCAAAGCACTCCATTTGCAAGGCCGTGAATGTGAAAAAGCGGCAGCACCGATAGATACCGATCGGCACTCGTGATCCTCCATGACGCGAGGAGGTTGACCGTGTTCACGGCAAAGTTGTGGTGACTCAGAACGGCACCCTTGGAGAGACCAGTCGTGCCCGAAGTGTAGACGAGCGCCCCCGGGTCGTCCCCGCTGACGGAGGTTCTCACCAATTCGCCATCATTTGCTTCCGCCTTCGCCATCAGGTCCCCGATGTTGCGGACAGAGCATCCCGACTCAGCGCTAAGCTGGGAACTGAGCTCTCGTGTCGTGACCACGAACTTTGGTTCCGCATCACGAAGAATGTGTCCGGTTTCGCGTTCGCGATAAAGGATGTTGATCGGCACCGCGATGACACCCAGCTTGAGACAAGCCAGAAAGAGATCAATAAACTCCAGGCGGTTAGGCAGAAAGAAGGCGAGACGATCGCCTCGCGAGAGTCCCTCAGCGGTCAGCACTCGCGCCAGCTGATTGCTGCGACGGTCGAGGTCGCCGAATGTAACTCGAGCCGTGAGCCCGCCCTCGAGTTCGTACTCGACAGCATCAGCGGTATTTCGTCCAATGAGCGACAGATTTAGGAGCGTGAGAAGCGGCATGGCGGCGACATTGTGCCACAGGCAGGGGTCAGGGGTCAGGGGTCAGGGAGCCGAGTCGGTAGCCCTCTTGAAGTTTCGGGTGTTCTCGATTCCTTCCGAAGAGACACTACGACGAAGGCCGCCCCCGGGACCATTGATCCCTCTTCCCTGACCCCTGACCCCTGACCCATTGCCGCTAACGTACCGCTTACCTATAATTGCGGCTTTCCTATTTTGACAGTGGGAGGCAATGTTGGCCCTTAAGGACTTGATTTCGATTAATGATCTGACCTCACGTGAGGTCGCGAAGATATTCGCAACGACTGAAGAGGTGAAAAACCGACCGATGGATTTCTCTGAGGCCTTGAGCGGTCGCAGCGTCGCGTTGATCTTCGAGAAACCGAGCCTCCGAACGCGCGTCACCTTTGATCTCGGCGCGACGCAGATGGGCGCTTCGTGCGTTTTTCTCGATCACCAGGGTGTCCGCCTCGGTGAGCGCGAATCAGTCAAGGACATGGCTCTCAATCTCGAGCGCTGGGTCGATGCCATCGTCGCTCGGACGTACAGCCACGCGACTGTGATCGAGTTTGCCGCGCACGCCTCCGTCCCAGTGATCAATGGCCTCTCGGAGTTCTCCCATCCTTGCCAGGGTCTGACTGACTATTTCACGCTCCGAGAAAGGGTTGGCAAGGATCTCAAGGGCTTCCACCTCGCCTACGTCGGCGATGGCAACAACACTTGTCATTCGCTGATATTTGGCGCCGCAAAGGTGGGCGCGAAATTGACGATAGGCTGTCCAAAAGGCTATGAACCCAGCTCAGAAGTCCTTCGGCTCGCGCGTCGCGAAGCCAAAGCGACCGGCGCCAAACTCGAAGTTTTCAACGACCCATACGATGCTGTCGCCGGTGCCGAGGCGGTGTACACCGATGTCTGGGCCTCAATGGGCTTTGAGAGCGAAACGGAGCGACGGCGCGAGATATTTTCACCGTTCCGTGTCACCAGGAAACTAATGGCAGCGGCTCACAAGGGTGCATTTGTCATGCATTGTCTGCCCGCTCACCGTGGTGATGAAGTCGACGCAGCCGTCATCGACGGCAAGCATTCGATCGTGTACGATCAGGCCGAAAATCGGCTGCATACTCAGAAAGCGATCATGCTCCTGCTGATCCAGGCCAACAGCTAATCCTGACTGGATTGTTCCTGCGCTGAGTCCTGGAAGCGAAGTGCCGCAGATGAGCGACAGCGAAAAAGTCGAAGAGACGCCTCAACCAGAAGCGGCATCGGATATTGAACCGAACAGTCAGACTGCAACACCGGTCGCTGCCGCGCGTCCGCAAAGCGTCGCGCGTTCGGCCGGAATTGTCAGTCTCGCGGTCATGGGAAGCCGCGTCCTCGGCCTCGTGCGCGAGGTTGTATTTGCCTCCTACTTTGGCGCCGGTTTCGCCACCGACGCTTTCTTCATAGCCTTCCGTGTTCCAAATCTCCTGCGTGACCTCTTTGCCGAAGGCGCTCTTTCCGCAGCGTTCGTCACAACGTTTTCAAAGACGCTCGTGAGAGACGGCGAGAAGGCGGCATGGCGTCTTGCCAATCTCGTGAGTAATGGACTGATTGCCGTGCTCCTCCCGATCGTCGTCGCCGGAGTGATCTTTGCGCCTGAGGTAGTCCTTCTACTGATCAAACCAACCCGGACGCTTTCGGATCCGGCAGCTGCATCGCTCACCTTTGATCTTGCGGTGCGCATGACGCGCATCATGTTCCCGTTTCTGCTGATGGTCTCGCTGGCAGCAGTCGCGATGGGGGTTCTTAACACTAAGGACCGTTTTGGGGTTCCCGCATCGGCATCAACGATGTTCAATGTGGGCTCGATCTTTGGCGGTCTCTCGTTCGCTTACGCGTTCGCCCCGGATTACATCGCAGGCATTACCTCGGGGCTTATCCACGGGCACGAGACGACCGCGGATCCGGCCGGCGCTGCTCAAGCGATCGTCGGGATGGCGATCGGGACTCTGATTGGCGGCATGCTTCAGTGGCTCATACAGGTTCCAAGCTTGAGATCAGTGGGATACCGGTGGGAGCCGGTGCTCAGTTTTCGCGATGAAGGTGTCAAGCAGGTCATGCGATTGATGGCGCCGGCGATCATCGGTGTCGCCGCCGTTCAGGTCAATGTTTTCGTCAACACCAAGTTTGCGTCGGGCCTTGGCGTCGGGCCGGTATCCTGGCTCAATTACGCATTTCGGCTGATGCAGTTCCCCATCGGCGTCTTTGGAGTTGCGATCTCGACCGCAACTTTGCCGGCCGCCTCGCGAGCGGCCGCGAGAGAGAATCTGAATGAGTTTCGGCAAACGATTTCGTCATCGCTGCGGCTGACGTTTCTGCTGACGATTCCCTCGGCGGTGGGGCTGATTGTTCTTAGTCGCCCGATCATTGCGCTGATCTACGAGCGCGGACCGTTTCGAGCCTCGGATACCGAACAAGCAGCCGCAGCTCTGCAGTTTTACGCGCTTGGTTTGACGGCCTACTCCGCAATCCGCGTGTTGGCACCCGCCTTCTACGCGCTGAACGAAACGC
>JBDTUW010000542.1:0-3827 GCA_040007555.1 Acidobacteriota bacterium
TTCCCGAAGTCCGCAGTTTTGCCGAGCAGATGCTCCATCTGGCTTACTGGGATTTTGCCTTTACCGCAGGATCGTTTGAAAGGACATCTCCTTACAAAGAGGAAGAATTGATTAGCGGCGAATTCAAAACGAGAGTCAGGTTAAGCAAGATCGTTGGCGAAAGCTATGACTTCGTGATCAATGGATTGAAAGGGCTCAGTGATGCGCAGCTTGACGAGCAGGTGACACTGAGCGATGGCTCGAAGGCGCTCCGCATAGTGAGGATCAATGACGCCTACGAGCATCAAACGCATCATCGCGGACAGACCGTAATCTACCTGCGGCTTAAAGGGCTGGTGCCGCCTCCGGAGCCTTTCTAGACGAGACGGAATTTCCTTAGAAACGCTGCCGTTTAGGGAACAGGAAGACACACGGAGGGCCGTAGGGGCGGGGCTTGTCCCTGCCCGCCGTGGGGTGCGGCTTCGGAAGCCGGGCAGGGACAAGCCCCGCCCCTACGGCCCTCCGTGTATCATCCTGTTCCCCAAACAACACCATTCAGGTCAACCGTTCACTTACCGTGAAAGACGATTGTTTCACGCCGATCCTGACTTCAGTGATTAATGCTTAGTCTCACTACGAATCGCGCCTTGGTAGTGGCGCCGGCCGTAGAGATCGAGAGCTTCTGTCCACGCGTCTGACGCTCACCCTTATCCACCGCACCGGGCGGGCCAGGTGCAGTCAGCACATTTGCGTCGATCGCGCTCTGAACTTGCTTCTGCGATGGCGGCTCACTCGGCTCTTCGATTCCTGGATCAATCACCAGCTTGACCGCGCCCGCTTTGATACTGAATCGGTTGGCTGCTTCTTTCTCCATCCCGCTGTCAGCGTGCAGCAGGAAGGTCAGCACCGCGGGTGCTGCCGTTTCCACTTCGTCGCGAATCATGAAACCCGCCGCCGGACGGTAGCTAAACTCTCGGACAAACTTCTTCAGCCCAAGTTCTGGTTCGTAGGCGGCAGTCGCGTCGCCGCGCACAATGACCTGGTCACGCTCAACCTTCACCTCGCTGATCCGTATTCGATTCAGTCTCTCGTACGGTACTTTGGCAAAGACATCGTGACCGTCGCCCTCTTTCGCCTGGCCCTTTCCGTTGATAAGCAGCGTGTTGTGGTGCTCCGTCATCGGCACGCCCGCGTACCCAGTGTCCCCGGTCAGATACTCACCGCGGGCAAAAATGATGAAGCTGTTGGCATCCGGATGCGCGTGACCTGACGACAAACGCCAGTCCGGAAACTGCTGCAGCAAAGCCTCCGTATGGTGCCCTTCCGGCGGCCCGCACTTAAACGCAAAGGCGATCGCATCATTTGACCAATCGCTCCGCCAATAGAAAACATCGTGGTCTGGAAAGTAATGCCACGTTGGCTGTCGCTCCATCGGCACTGGCTTGAGACTTGCGTCGTACCAGAGCAGCGACCAATAGTCCTCCGCGCTAACTTGACCCATTCCCTTCAGCCACCCCGCCACACCCTGCGCTTCGCCGCTTTGGAAGCGTTGCGCCATGCGATAGAGCAAGTTGTAGTTCGAGTGCAAATGCCCCTGTGGATAGGTACGTCCGTAGTCGTCGCCCTGACCCGCGCGCGTCAATGGTCCTTCGAAGATATCGCCGAAATCAAAGACGTGGTTCTTGCCCGGCAGCATCGAGTGAGCGACGTACTGGTGCATCAAATGAAATCCGGGGCGATCGTAAAGGTCTTCGCCAGTCGAGTGAGCATGTGCGTCGAGATAATGAACGAGCCAGGGCGTCGAAAACACCCAGTATTCAAAGCCTTCGTAGTAATAACCATCCCGAGAATAAGTCGCCAGCACTCGATCATAAATTGCCCGCGTCAAGCTGGCCCAGGCGGGTGCTTCGGGAGTCTCGTCATATAGAGCATAGGCTGCGATACCCAGGCCCGCCATCGGAATGAAAGTGTGATTCTGGCTATAGGCAACGGTGCGCCCGGGCTTTGGCTTGAAGTAGTCCGCCAGCAAACGTGCTTGTTTGATCAGTTTGTCGCGATACCGCGTGCGCTCGTTCGCGGTCAGGTCGTGATAAAGCAAATCATAGCCCCACGCCAGGCCGTAGAGCAGATGACCCGCGGCCAGATCTACATTCGGCTTGTTGCTCGCATAACCCCAGATATCGTAACTAACAGCCGCATCCATATATTTCCGCGCGGCGTCCAGGTATTTCTTGTCGCCTTCGATCTTATAGATGAAAGCCGCTTCCGCGATAGCGATGCCGACGTCATTTTGCTGGCGCCGCTGCTCAGCGGGTGGAGGTGGCGGCTCGTCGTCAAGCGCGCGCACGCGGCTAATCGCTCGCTGCCAGAGGTCACGGTGCGATGTGCGAGCGCGTTCGCGCAATTCAGCAAGCTCTTTGTCGGTAACAAAAACGCGAGGATGGACTCCAACCAATTCAGGTCGCAGAGCAGACTTGCGCGTTCGCATCAGCTCATTCAGCGGGTGCTCACCGGTGAGTTTCCTACTCGCGGTCCGCTCCTGCTCCAGCTCACGCGCATCCTGAGCAAACAACGGCGTCGTCAGAGTTATTAACGCGAGCGAAATGACCAACAGCCACCATCGATATGGATTGGTGTGATTGCGAATGTTCATGTGTTCACCTTCGGCCTATTAGGTCTTCGTCTCGAAATTTCACCAACGCCAGTGACCTGTTTTTGCAATGTCGCATGTCTCTGCAGGCTACGGATTCGATAACCGGGGGCGGCGCCACCGGAACCGTGAACAGCTGAGTGCGGACACTGAAGCGGTTGGGGGGATTCTCGACAATCTCGCGGGCATCACGAAGTGGTGCCACTGTCGCCGTCTGCAACATTGCGATACTGCGAACACTAAGTCGCACGCGACTCATAAAATCTCTCAGACGAGCAACCATCTCTCACAAAAGCACCGGGCTGAACGGTATCAATCCACGAGCATCCCGCCGTTGATTTCGATGGTCTCGCCAGCGAGATAACTGGCTGAGCTCGACGCGAGGAAGCAAATCACTTCGCCGACTTCGGCGGGCGTGCCAACCCTTCCCAACGGAATCATACCGGCATATGCCTTCATCATCTCTGGTGACGAAAACTGTTCGTGGAATGGTGTGTCAATTACTCCCGGCGAGACCGCGTTGACACGCACTCCGAATGGCGCGAGCTCCTTGGCCAGCCCCTTTGTAAAGGTGATCAGTCCGCCCTTCGCCGCAGAGTAATGGAGCGAGCCAAGCGCTCCGCCGTTTCGCCCGGCGATCGAAGAAACGTTGATGATCGCACCGGTCTTGCGCTCCATCATTGAAGCCGCGACCGCCCGGCTGCAGAGAAAAGCAGTTTTGAGATTCAGATCGATCACTTCGTCCCACCGCTCTTCGGTCAGTTCCAGGATTCGCAGGCGCTCAACAAGCGAGCCTGCGTTGTTCACCAGTATATCGATGGGTCCGAACTCACTGACGGTCCGCTCGACGAGCGAGTCAACGTCTCTCGACCGCGTGACGTCCGCCTGAAAAACGGTGGCGCTGCCTCCACCGCTGACTATCTCGGCGCGCGCCGCTTCGGCTCCCGCTTCGTTGTGAAGAAAGTTGATGGCCACTCGAGCACCATTCGCGGCCAGGGCCTCGGCCGCGGCACGGCCTATCCCCGATGATGCTCCGGTGACAAGCGCCACCTTCCCCTTCAGGTCGAAAGAACTGGTCATGATTAGTCTCCCGGATTCATTTGATAATGACGTTAAGTGGTGTCTGGCGACCCCAGTGAGGGCCTCAGAAATACACGCTTGATGCGGCCCGAAAGCGCGAATAGAACCGCGGTGCCAA
>JBDTUW010000543.1:0-3810 GCA_040007555.1 Acidobacteriota bacterium
ATCGGACGGCCAAATGTCGGCAAATCTACGCTCTTCAATCGCCTTGTAGGGTCCCGTCGGTCCATTGTCGGCGATCTTCCCGGAATCACGCGGGATCGAATATACGGAGAGGCTGAATGGCAGAATCAGGCTTTCTCGCTTGTCGATACGGGTGGAATCGTTCCCGACGATGACGCCGTCATCCCCGCGAATATCCTCAAGCAGGCGAATACCGCGATCGATGAAGCCAGCCTGCTGCTCTTTGTCGTCGACGCCCGCACCGGAATCTCCCCCCTCGATGAGGAGCTCGCGAGCATGCTTCGCACCCTGGGTAAGCCTGTTTTTGTGGTTGCCAATAAGTCGGACACACCTCGTGTTGCAGATCACGCCGGTGAGTTTCATCGCTTCGGCTATGAGGACGTTTTTCCGATCTCCGCTGAACACGCGCTGGGTACTGCGGACCTGCTCGACGCGATCATCGAGCGCTTGCCTTCGCACGAGCCGACCGTCAGAAAACGCACTGATATCCGGGTTGCGATCATTGGACGCCCCAACGTGGGCAAGTCTTCGCTTGTCAATCAGTTGCTGGGGCAGGAGCGCGTCATCGTCTCGCCAATTCCAGGGACAACTCGTGACGCGGTGGACACCCTGCTTGATGCTGGTACTGAAGGCGGAAATGAGCTCAAGCTCCGGTTGATCGATACCGCAGGCATCCGGCGCAAGGGAAAGACTGAAGAGATGGCCGAAAAGATGTCGGTCGTCATGGCGCGGAAACATATTGAACAGGCTGACGTAGTCCTGCTCGTGATTGACGCTGTCGAGGGTGCTACCGCTCTCGACGCCCATATCGGAGGATACGCGCACGAGGCTGGCCGTTCGGTGATCATCGTCGTCAACAAGTGGGACCTCGTCGAAAAGGACACTTACACGATGAACGCCTATGAAGAGAAAATCCGGGACGCAATGCGCTTTCTGGACTACGCGCCGATCGTCTTCATTTCGGCCCTGAGCGGACAGCGTGTGGTGCGTCTTCCTGAGTTGATCGTTCGTGCTGACATTGCGCGGCATCTGCGCGTCGGGACAGGCGAGCTCAACCGATTTTTCCATGAATTCCTTGACCAGCCACGCGCGACGATCTCCGGGCGAAAGCACTTGAAGGTTAAATACCTGACGCAGGCAGGAATTCGCCCACCGACTTTTATCCTCTTTACGACCGGTTCAACGACCAAGCTTCACTTTTCCTATGAGCGTTACCTGATGAATCGCCTGCGGGAGTCCTTCGATTTCTTTGCAACGCCGATCAGGATCGTCCAGCGGAACAAGTCACGTTAGCCGTAGGTGCGGGGCTTATCCCTGCCCGCCTTCTGGACCCGCACCCCGCGGCGGGCGGGGACAAGCCCCGCCGCTACGGCCGTCCATGGGTCTTCATGTTCCCCAAACCGCGGACTTTCTGGGGGAGCCCGGATCGGTAGTCCTTCCAGGAGTAGATGTCGTGCGTTTTGTGGTCGAACACGTAGATGGGTCAACGGCGGCGCGCACGGGCCGCATCCACACTGCTCACAGCGAGATAGAGACACCGGTCTTCATGCCGGTCGGAACTCAGGCAACGGTCAAGGCGCTGACGCAAGAGATGCTTGAGGCACTCGATGCGAGGATCATTCTTGGCAACACCTACCACCTGTTCCTTCGACCCGGTGTCGAAACAATCTCGAGGCTGGGAGGACTCCATCGATTCATGTCCTGGCCCAGCTCGATTCTGACGGACAGCGGCGGCTTTCAGGTGTTCAGTCTTGGCGATCTGCGAACAATACGTGAGGAAGGAGTTGAGTTTCGCTCGCATCTGGATGGCTCGCTGCAGTTCCTTTCGCCCGAACTCTCGATCGGGGTCCAGATTGCGCTCGGCGCCGACATCATCATGTCCTTTGATGAATGCACGCCGTTTCCCGCCTCTCTTGAGGAAGCGCGAACATCTATGGAGCTTTCGATGCGCTGGGCGTCGCGCAGCCGTGAGGAGTTTCTGCGATCGGAAATGGGCCCGCAAACCGGAGCCCAGTCGCTCTTCGGGATTATCCAGGGCGGCGTCTATCCGGAATTGCGAAAACGGAGCCTGTCGGATCTTGTCGAGATAGGCTTCGAAGGGTATGCGATCGGAGGATTGAGCGTCGGCGAAGAGAAGGAACAAATGTACGAGGTAGTCGAAGTGACGGCTCCCATGATGCCACGCGATCAGCCCCGGTATCTCATGGGCGTTGGCACTCCCGAGGACCTCGTCGAGTGTGTCGCTCGTGGCATCGACATGTTTGACTGTGTCATGCCGACGCGGAACGCTCGAAACGGGCAGGTATTCACCTCCACGGGCCGGATGAATATGCGCAATGCGAGGTATTCTGCTGACTCCCTCCCGCTCGACGAAGCCTGCGTCTGTCAGGTCTGTTGCCGGTATTCAAGGGCCTATATTAGGCACCTTTTCCAGGCTCACGAGATACTCGCAAGTACCCTTTGCTCATACCACAACCTGGCCTTCTACCTTGACACCATGAATAGAATCAGGCAATCTATCCGACTTGGCGACTTCGCGAAATTTCGGGCTGCCTTTGCAAGCAGAGGTACTGAAAGCAGAGCCGATGTCCTCTGAGCGAGGACTGGCAGGTGGGCAGCGGGAATTGTCGGTAATGAGCGAAGTTGACCGGTGTCTCGCCTGAACCAGTCTGGGGTGCGAGCTGCATAATCTTGTAAAAGCATAATCTTGTAAAAGAAGGTTGACCCGCCTCGAGTATGTCATTTCCATTTGCTACGCTTTTCTTGCAAAGCGGCGGTTTGGGCGCCCTTGGGGGCCTGATTCCGCTGCTAATGATGCTTGTTCTCTTCTATATTCTGATCATCGTTCCGCAGCGTCGCCAGCAGAAGAAGACAAAAGAAATGCTGGGGAATCTCAAGGTTGGCGACAAGATCGTCACCAGCGGAGGCGTTTACGGGACGATTACGCTGGTTCGCGAAGACAAGCCAACCGTGCAGTTGAAGGTTGCGGAGAGCCCGGTGGTCAAGATCGATATCGCTCGGAGCGCTATCGCGGGTATGCAGGACTCCGGGGAAGAGAAAAAGTAAACCCGCGCGCTTCGGTTTCCCTCGGGCAAGCTCAACCGCGTTAGTCCTCTTCATTGAGGGGCGCAATCTTTGGGAGCGCGCATCGATTCGCGCTGATAGTGACAGAGATTTATGAACAGAAACCTTCGTCGACGCATGATCGTGATAGGCGTGGTGACATTGGCCTCGGCTGTCATCCTGTTGGGCCCGTGGCGCAAACCTAAAGATGAGAAAGTGACGGCCGCCGATTTCTATCGCCCCTCACATCTCAAGCAGAATCTTGGGCATAACATTAAACTTGGACTCGATCTGAGGGGTGGGACCCACCTCGTCATGCAGGTTCAGGCCGATGATGCGATCAAGTCGATCACCGAAGGCAATCGCCAGAAGGCGGTCGATCTCCTCAAGAAGGAGAACATCACCTACAAGGATATCAAGGTCCCGAGTAACGGTGTTCTGAGCATCGAGACGGAAGATAGCAGCAAAGACGCCGCAATTCGCGAAAAGCTGCTGGCTGACTTTGGTTCGCTCGATTGGGAGGCAACATCAAATCCTAACCCCCCAAGTGTGACCTTTAAGCTTAAGGGCTCTGCTGCCGACCGCATCCGCCGCGAGGCAACGGAGCAGGCCAAGGCCACGATCGATCAACGCATCAATCAGTTTGGCGTCGCCGAGCCGACCATTCAACTTCATGGGCGTGAAGAGGATCATCAGATTCTCCTGCAGATGCCAGGCGTCGACAATCCT
>JBDTUW010000544.1:0-3808 GCA_040007555.1 Acidobacteriota bacterium
AGCGAATAGCCACTCACGCGTTGCAATTGTCGACACCGGCAGAGGTAAATGCGCATGTGCGTGAGCAGGTGGCTAAGCACTGGTCACACTTCCTAAACTCACCGGTCTATTCGGATCACTAATCTCGGCTCTAGATGTGGATTCAGAATCCGGCCCGACTTACTGGAATCCAAAATCGGGCGGCCTCTGCGTTAACTATCGGCTGATATTGACGATCCCGCGGATAGGCTCATTCTCTCGCTGGGCCGAATGAACTTTCCAGTGTCTGTCATCGGGATCTGGGAAATCGCGCCGGAAATGACCACCGCGGCTTTCTTCGCGCCAGTGTGCCGCGCGCGCCATCAACAATGCCAGGGTCACGAAATTACGCGTCCGCAGGTTTGGCGCCTTATCGGCCAGCGCGAGTAATTCTCGTTCCGCTATCTGCAGGTCCTCGCCATCTCTGATGAGTCCTACGCGCTGCCACATGAGGTCCTGCACCTGAAAGCGTATCTGTGGGTCGATTGTCCATTCCGCAGGAGTCAGGTCTGTCGGGGAAGCCTCGACGGCATCGGCTCCGGCCCGTGCTGTCTTGTGATCTGCAAGCGCCGCTGCTCCCGCGCGCGCGCCAAACACCAGCCCCTCAAGAAGTGAGTTGCTTGCCAGGCGGTTCGCCCCGTGAACTCCAGTGCAAGCTACTTCACCTGCGGCGTAGAGCCCGGGGAGCGTCGTCCGTCCGAAGATGTCGGTGCGTACACCGCCCATGATGTAGTGCGCAGCCGGGCTCACCGGAATCTGATCCCTGGTGATGTCGAGACCGTAGCGGAGGCAGGTCAGATGAATTTTCGGGAAACGCTCGCGAAGAAAGTCCGCGTTCAGATGCGTCATATCGAGATAGACCCAATGACGCCCGGAGCGCGACATCTCGGCGACGATCGAACGGGAAACGATATCGCGTGGAGCGAGCTCGGCACGCTCATCATAGCGAGCCATGAAGAACTCACCGCGGTCGTTACGCAGGCGGCCACCTTCGCCGCGTAGTGCCTCCGTCAATAGAAAACGTGGCGCACCTGGCGCCGCAAGCACCGTCGGATGAAACTGCACAAACTCGAGATCGCAAACCTCGGCGCCAGCGGTGTAGGCCATGGCGATGCCGTCACCGGTTGCGACTTCAGGATTTGTGGTTTGTGTATATATCTGGCCTGCGCCACCCGTCGCGAGGACAACTGCGCGGCCCCGCATCTCTCGCAGCAGGCTTTCGTCGGGATCAATATATCGGACTCCGACACAGCGTCCATTCTCAACGATCAGGCTGATCGTTGCGGCGTGCGCGAGAAAGCTAATTTGAGAGTTCTGTCGCGTGCTTTGTAGCAGTGCGCGTACTATCTCGCGTCCGGTCGAATCTCCGTGAGCGTGAAGGATGCGCCGACGGGAGTGGGCGGCTTCGCGCGTAAATGCGAGCTCACCGCCTTCACGATCGAATTCAGCGCCCCAGTCAATCAGTTCGGTGATGTATCGAGGGCCTTCCTCGATCAGTATTCGGACGGCGCTCTCATCGCAGAGGCCGGCGCCTGCGCGCAACGTGTCTTCGATGTGCAACTCGATCTCGTCGTCGTCAGAGAGTGCGACAGCGACCCCGCCCTGCGCGTATTCCGTGTTGGATTCGTCCAGCCGGTCCTTGGTAAGCACGGCGACTTGTCCGCCGCGAGCAAGCTCGACTCCTGCTCGCAGTCCGGCAATCCCACTTCCGATAACGATGAAATCTGGTGGCTGCCTCATTGTTTAGCGAATCTTAGCGGGCGCGCGCTGCAAGCTGACCACAGGCGGCTGAGATATCCTGTCCTCGAGGACGACGGATAAAAGTAGGGACTGCAGTGTCGACAAGTATCTGCTGAAACGCGAGAATGCGCTCAATCGGCGATGAACGGTAAGAGAGTTCGGGCGCAGGATTGTATGGGATCAGATTGACCTTTGCACGAATGTTTCTGAGAAGTTTTGTCAGTCGCCGCGCATCATCGTCGGTGTCATTGACTCCATCGAGCATGACATATTCGAACGTCAGTCGCTCGCGATCTCCAAGTGGATACTCGCGGCACGTCTGCATCAGATCAGCCAGCGGATAGCGCTTGTTTATCGGAATGATCTCGTTTCTCAACTCATCCGTAGTCGCCGTCAGCGAGATGGCGAGCCGTGGACGCACGGACTCGGTGGCGTATTGCACGATGCGGGGAATGATCCCGGAGGTCGAGACGGTGATTCGTCGTGCGCTGACCCCGAGACCATTCTCATCGGTAATCAGTCGGATCGAACTCATGAGTTCATCGTAATTGAGAAAACTCTCGCCCATACCCATGAAGACGAGGTTAGTTCCGTGTGGAGTTTCGACCCCCGGGCCGTAGACATCGTTGAGCACGACCATGACTTGCGAGACGATCTCACCTGCAGTCATGTTTCGTTTGATCCCGAGTTGAGCGGTCATACAGAAGGTGCAGCCAACGGCGCAGCCGACTTGAGAACTGATACAAATGGTATCGCGCCGTTCTTCCGGGATAAAGACGGCCTCGACCTCGGCATCGTCACCGAGACGGAGCAGATACCGTCGCGTTCCATCTTCAGAGTGAAAGATATCTTTGATGCTGGTCGAAGTGACGGTTGCGCTCTGTGCGAGGCGTTCGCGGAGGGCTTTTGAGAACTCGGTCATGGTCGCGAGCTCGAGCACTCGCCGCTTGTAGATGTTGGCGTAGAGTTGTTTACCGCGGAAGGCCGCCTCACCTTGGGCGCGTGCGTACTCGACGAGCTGTGCTTCGGTTTTCCCCAGCAATTGATCCATCGCGGGAATTGTAGCACGGGCAGGGGGCAGGGGTCAGGGGCGAGGGTCAGGGGTCAGTTGGAGGGAGAGAGCCGAGGGCGTTCCAGAGTTCGACCTTTCGGTTGTGCTCCAATCCCACTCATTTGAACACAACCTGAAAGTTGAACTCTTGAACGCCCTCGCGCTCTCTCCCTCCAACTGACCCCTGACCCCTGATCCCTGACAACCGGCAACGGCCGTGCGATGATAGAGCAATGTCAAATGCGAGCCGGATTCTGATCACTGTAGCGATTTTTGGTTGCGCTCTCGCCGGTCTCTGGTACTTGAGGGGGCCGTTCGGCTTTTATGGTTCTCAGGATACTGGCGGTGCCGGACCCTCGGTTCCGTGGTCAGACGTCTCAGCTGGCGCCAAAACCGGCGGGAATTCTTACCAGGCCGCCGAGCGGATCGGCGTCATTACCGACCGCCGGCTCAACGAAATCTCCGGTATTACCTCGAGCCTTCGTTCAGACGACGTCTGGTGGGTGCATAACGACAGTGACGACCTCCCTCGGATTTTCGCAGTGAACTCCCGTGGCAGAGTCCTCGCCGAGTTTCGCGTTCCCGGAGCAGTCAACGAGGATTGGGAAGACATTGCCAATGGTCCTGCTGCCGATTCCTCGCCCGCTCTCTACATCGCTGATATCGGCGACAATTTCCTGAGACGCGACTTCGTAGTCATTTACAGGGTTAAGGAGCCGGACACTTCAAATGCTACCGACCCTGCTGAAACGGGTACAGTCGAGTCATTTCAATTGAAATACCCCGATGGTCGCCACAACGCGGAAGCGCTGATCGTGGATCCAGAGAGCGGACGCTTTTATGTGATCACCAAGACTGACTCGAAGGCGTGCCAGGTCTTTCGCTCTCCACTGCCGTTGAAACTGGGTGAGATGATGACGTTCGAGCCGGTAACCGGAGCGGCGGGGCCCGTTCTTGAGCAGTGGCGAAGGGTGACGGCGGCTGCGGCAGCGCCGGACG
>JBDTUW010000545.1:0-3806 GCA_040007555.1 Acidobacteriota bacterium
CTCGCGGACTTTCACCGCTTCGCGGTTGGCATAAAATGGCCAAACTCCAGTCCGCCTATAAGGCGGTACTACGAACGCTGATCCTTGCTCCCCTACCCCTGATCCCTGACCCCTGACTCTGCGCTCTGCTCTGCGCTTGCTTCTGGACACGAAAGCGATTCGCCGATTAGAATACTTAGTTGGCAGATGAGTGGTACACGAGAGCCAGACAAAGTCGGTGACCGCGCGGAAGCCGAGGCCAGCGAGCATCGGATACATCGCAATACCTACTTGGTCATTGCGCTCGCGATGCTGGCCGGTGTTGCTCTCTCGAATTGGAAGATGGTGGCCGGCATCGCTGTCGGCGGAGTCCTCAGCATTCTTAACCAGCGCTGGCTCCGCTCAAGCGTGGTCGCGATTCTCGGAATCGCTGCCGGTCATGCCACCGGAGCGATACCGAGGTGGACTGTTACGAAGTTTCTGCTGCGCTACGCCGTCATCGGCACGGCAGCGGGAGCGGCCCTCTGGAGCCGTAAGATTGATTTGATAGGCTTTGGGATCGGAATCGCCTCGATAGTCTGGGCGGTTATGATCGAGGCAGGCTACCAAGTCTATCTCACATTCAAACCCAGGAGCTGAGTGATCCGAAAGAGTGGCACTTACTCTGAGTACTTTTTGAAGAACTTTTATGATGCTTTTTAGTTTGTTACAGGAACACGGACAGGCAGCCCAGGCGGCCGCGCACGGTGAGCATGTTCCCTGGATAGTTCAACAGATCAATCATTTCTTTGGTCCGGCGGTCTTCGAGCTTCAGTCGAAGATCATGCCTCCTATTTATAAGGGAGTTGGCGGTCTCTTCGGAGCGCATTGGCCTGGCGACGGGCTCTCCTTTGACCAGTACGTGGCCACAGGTAATCTACCCATTCCGACGCATGTCGTCATGTTTCTTTTCGTTGTGCTGATCGCGGTTGTCGTCCTCACCTTTCTGAGAGGCAAGCTGTCGGTCGAATCGCCGAACAACCGTCAACAGACCTTTGAAGTGGGTGTTGAAGCGATCCGGGGGTTGCTTGTTGAACTGGTGGGCCCGAAGGGTATCAAACACTTCCCTGTCGTTGCGACCTTTGCGATTTTGATATTGCTCTCTAACCTGACCGGTCTACTGCCCGACATGGTGGCGCCGACGGCAAGTTTTAATGTCACCCTGGCTCTGGCGCTGACTTCTTTTCTTTACTACAACTACGTTGGCGTCAAGGAAAACGGCCTCCTTGGACATCTCAAGCATTTTGCCGGTCCGGTCCCCGCGATTGCGCTCCTCATGTTCCCGATCGAGATCGTCAGCAATCTGGCACGAATTCTCAGTCTGAGTTTGCGACTGTTTGGAAACATCTACGGCGAGGAACAGGCGAGTGGAACGATCGCCACTTTGGTGCCCTGGCTGGTACCGTCACTGATGATGACGCTCGGGCTGCTGACCTGTTTGTTGCAGACCTTTATTTTCATCATGCTCTCTATGATTTACCTCGGTGAGGTTTCCCATCACGGCGACGACCATGAGGATCATGGCGCCGATGGGGTGGGACACACTTCAGGTCACGAAGCCGTGGCTGAAGCTCATTAGTCACGGGTTGCTGGAAGCCAGCGATGCGTCGCTGCTCCTTAACCTCAACACTTGTGATGCTGCGGTGGTAACACTAAAAACGCTCCGACGGAGACTGGCGGTCCCCCAGGACACGTCAGGAATACCTGGATCGTCGAACTAATAAAGCCGTCGCATCGTTTCTATCTCTAAAGGAGAATAGTTATGAAACTAACATTACGGAGAGCGGTTTTCGCGATCGCGACCACCCTCTTCACGGCCTTCCCGGTACTTGCACAGGGAGCAGAGCCGGCAGCGGGTGAGTGGTCGAAAGGTTTGGGATATATCGGTGCGGGCGTGGGTTTTGCGATTGCGGCAGGCCTCGCGGCGCTCGGGCAGGGCAAAGTGGCATCGGCGGCCTGCGAAGGCATGGCGCGCAATCCCGGCGCAGGTGGACGTATTCAGACTGTCATGATTCTCGGTCTGGCGTTCATCGAAACGCTCGTCATCTTTACCTTCGTCGTGGTGCTGCTGAAGATCTGAAAAGCATCGGGCGGCAGGATTACGAAGAAAAGCGCGCTCCGTGGGGGACGCGCTTTTTTCTTTGACCAGCAGCTGCGGTTCCGAGTTCAAGCTTCGGTTGTGTTGAAGTCTGTGGTGTTTAAACACAACCTGAAGGTTCGAACCCGAGTCCTGAACTCTGAACGCTTATTGATAGCTGGTACGATTGCGCGATTTCTCCTGGTGACGCTCGATTGCCAGCTCGATCAGACGATCAATCAGTTTCGGATAAGAAACCCCGCTCGCCTCCCAAAGCTTTGGATACATGCTGATCGTGGTAAAACCCGGCATCGTGTTGATCTCATTTACCAATATCTCGCCACTGGCCCGCTCAAGGAAGAAATCAACCCGGCCAAGACCCGACCCATCGATCGCCTGAAACGCCCTGATCGCGAGCTGCTGCAGCCTTGATGTCATCTCCGGGGAAAGTTCGGCCGGGATCACGAGGCGCGCGCCGCCGGCATCGACATACTTCGCGATGTAGTCGTAGAACTCCGCTGTCTGCGGGACAATTTCACCGGGAAGACTTGCCTGAGGCTCATCATTTCCGAGCACGCTGACCTCGATCTCACGAGCATCGACTCCGCGTTCAACGATGATCTTGCGATCAAAGCGCGCCGCAAGCTCCGTAGCCTTCGCCAACGTCTCCCGGTCCGTCGCTTTTGAGATCCCGACGGAAGATCCAAGATTGGCGGGTTTGACAAAGCACGGGAAGCCGATTTCATCGACGACGCGTTCAATAATCGCCGCGGGCTGCGCTTCCCATTGTGTCCGCAGAAAGTGCGTGTATTCGACGATCGGAAGACCCGCCTCGCGGAAAAGGCGTTTCATGATCACCTTGTCCATCCCGGCCGATGACCCGAGTACTCCGCAGCCAACATACGCGATA
This sequence comes from Acidobacteriota bacterium, assembly GCA_040007555.1. Lineage (GTDB taxonomy): Bacteria > Acidobacteriota > Blastocatellia > RBC074 > RBC074 > JANNRD01. The sequence goes on from JBDTUW010000545.1 coordinate 3,006, forward strand.
TCGGCCATCTCAAAGAGCCCTTGAATCGTTCCGTCCTCTCCATACGTCCCGTGAAGAACCGGAAAAACCACATCCAACGATTCCCGCTCCTGTGATGGCCCGTCTTCGGCGATTGCAGCGAGACCGCGATCGGTTGGATCACCGAGAATCGCCACATGACGATCAGCGGATGCCAGGACAGCACTTGGCAGGAGTTGCGCCGCTTCACTTGATTTCAGCCAACGCCCTTTCTGGGTGATGGCAATCGGAACAACTTCATACTTGTTCAGGTCAAGAGCATTGATGACGGATTCAGCAGATCGAAGCGACACTTCGTGCTCACCCGATCGGCCGCCAAAAATCACGCCCACTCTAAGTTTCTTCGTCAATCAACAGTCTCCAAATAGCGATCAAAGAAAAACCAAAACTCAACCCGAGCTCGCCACTGCCTTTCACTCACATGATTTTCTTCCCAAAAGCCGAAAGAATCAATTGCACTCCCAGTTCAGCGGTACGGTTGGCACTATCCAGCACCGGGTTGATTTCCGTCAGTTCGAACGAGAGCATTTTTCCGGAATCGGCAATCTTTTCCATCGCGAGGTGGCTTTCACGATATGTCGGCCCACCAGGAACCGGTGTCCCAACGCCGGGAGCATAATCCGGGTCGACAAAGTCCATATCCATCGTCACGTGAAAGCCGGCTGTCCGTCGCGATGCGAGCCACAGCGCTTCATCCATAACCGCACTCATCCCTCTCTCATCCAGCTCCCTCATCGTCACCACGCGGATGAACCGCATCCTCGAGGTCGACGCGACGGCGCG
>JBDTUW010000546.1:0-3797 GCA_040007555.1 Acidobacteriota bacterium
GTGAGCACCGTCAAGAGTCTGGTCAACGATCCCACTCCGATAAACGCGAGCATTGCAAGAGCAACCGTTCAGTAGAGGTCCTGGGGGCGAGGGCGCAAGGAGTTCTTGCTCCCTCGCCGCCTCGAGGTGCCTGGGGAGGGTGTGAGTGAGGTTTGATCTAAGGTGGATGTTGGCCATCGTGCTGGCCCCCGCAATTCCCGGACTGAGCGTGCCATTTGCCCCGACGTCTCCACCGTTCGGAGCGGTTGCGACCCTGTCTCTCGAATATCGAGAGGATTTAAGACAAGCGGAAACGATCAGGAGGACTCGCGATCTGGTCGATGACGTGATCACCACTTCTTACGCGGAGCTCCGCGATACAGCCATTCAGATAAAAGTCTTCCAGGGAGAATCGGACTTCTTTCGGACACGGTTCGCCGTACCACAGTTCATGTCCGTAGGAGGAATGAAGTACATCCTCTTTGTCAATCCGCGTGTTTTTGAATTGAAGGCTCCGGAGGCAGGACTCAAGGCAATCATCGCGCACGAGCTGGCTCACATCCTCTACTTCAAACAACGAAATCGAGTGCGTCACTTCAATCTTGTACGGCTGGAATCGGCAAGCTTCACGGCAGGGTTCGAACGGCGGACAGATTTGGAAGCTATCTCACGTGGGTTTGGCGATGGCCTTAAAGAGTACCGTCAGTGGTTGTACGAACACGTCCCAGCCAGGAAGCTGGCGGAGAAGCGAAGTAACTATTTTTCGCCCGAGGAAATCGACGCGCTGGTTTCGATGTCCGCCGCGCGGCCATGTCTGTTCGGCTACTGGCGGAAACGCGTTCCCCGTGATCTGTCGGAAATTCTTCGCTCGGCTAGCGCAATCTGCTGAATCGCCCTCTTCAAAATGTGAAGACAAGCTGCTCCTGAATGCGAAACTGACGTGGAGTGAAGGCATTCAGCGGAACGAAGAACTTTGGATACTGTCCCGAGTTGCGCAGCTCGTTCTGGATAAAGAGCAGACTCTGCCACTGCAGACCCTTAGCCAATCCGATGTCATAGCGGAGATGATGAGTGCGAATGTTGACTCCAACGACCGTGCCGAGGTCATCATCTGTCAGCTGTGAGATCAGAGCATTTGCTCCCTTGATCGCGAACACATAAAGAAATGACTGGTCGCCACGACTCCTGACATTGCCCACCTTGAGCGAGGCGAGCAGGGCATCACGCTCCCTCTGGGCCGTGCCCACATTGCGCGCTACCTGCACGTTGAAGGAGATTGGGAACTCGTGGGCTCCGCTCTTGAACCCGTGATAATCGAGCCGATAGGTCAGTCGCGCGACTTGAAAATGCGGGGCGGAATAGATTGCCCCTCCGGGTGTCGTCGTCGCGGTGCCTATTTGCGCAAGCGGACCTGAAAGGGCGAGACCGAGACTATTCTGGTCGAGTATCGGCAGCCCCGTGAGAGTTGACGCGAATTGAATCTGGTTGGGATTGTGGTAGAGCTGGATATCGGCTCCAAATTGCTGGGACGCCTCCTCGGATATCCGGGAATTCAGGAGTAAGCCCTGATGGAACATGTGGGAGGCGCGGCCAGTGAGACCTATCCTGGCGCCTGCCTGGCCAAGGTTGGCGTCGGTGACAATCGCAATATTCGGGTTGGTAAAGATGTACTGGCCGGCTCGCAGCTCAATACTCTTGATGCCTGCAACTGGTCTGGCAAAGGTGTGGACAAACTTCTCGTTGAAACCATTGAAGCGTACGTCATCGTCAAAGAGGAACCTCGAGTTGTCAGCGAAGACTTCCTGCAGACGCCCGCCCTGAATACTGAACGATTTCGTCGGGTGGAAATCTACCGATGCCTCGTTTATGAAGAAGGGATGACGCGCCACGATCGCGCCGAATTCCTGATCGAGCGTCAAGGGGTTATTGACCGGGCCCGTAGTCAGTTGGCCATGAAACGAGATCCATGAGTTGAGGTCAGCGTCGAGGTTGAATCGGAATCGATAACGGGCACGAATGTTCTGCGCGTGTAGAAGAGCGGTCTGGCCCGGACCCGGGTTGCTGAATGCGTGCCGCCAGATGGCGTCAGCGCGTAGCCGGAAGTCGCCGCCGAATCTGAAGGGTCCGATGCGTCTTATCGCCGCCTCGGATTGAGCGGATTGGGCAGCGGCCGTTTCAATCTTAGCTTGCGGTTCCTTGAAGGTTGACGCTGCGCCTTCGACGGTTTTCTCGGGGGCTTTCACTGATTCGGCGTTGGCTGCCATCTCGGACCGGAGAGCGGCTGCGACTCGCTCTGCCGCGACGGCGCGCTCTTCGGCAGCTTCAAATCGTTCTTTCAATCGAGCGATCTCGTGACGCGCGTCGGCATCTTCCACGGGCCGGGCGGAATGCGCGGCCAGTTGCTGGCTCAACTCCGCGACTCGCTGGCTGAGGGCGGCAATCTGATCCCGGGAAACCATGCCCTTGGCTGGGCCGTCGGCTGGGGCGTCGGCCGGGGCGTGGCCTGGGACTGCGGACTTGGCCTCGCGCGCCTGTCGCATCGTTCTCTTACTCTTGCGCGGAGTCCGATTCGCATGTCCAGCGGTTGGGCGGGCACCGACGGTGACCACCGGCAGGAGCATTGCCAATGCGCTGACGACTGCCAGGCTCCACCGGCGAATTGCTCTAAAACGCGCTACTTTCATCGCAAAGAGTTCTGCAGTCACTGCGAGCACCCCCCATGTCATAAGAGTGTTAAGTTTGCGTAAAGTTTCCGACGGCCAGTTTAATCTAGTTGTGGATTTCCAAAGACAGAAATTGAGCAAGATTGCTGAATTCGGCTTCGCGTAGCTAGTGAGACTGATGGGACCGCGCTGATCTGTCCTTAGAATCCGAACCGCGGCGGGAGTCAGACATCGAGCCAATACGCGGCTATGCCTTCTTTCCCACCCCTCGGGGCTGATGAGTGCATCCGGGTCAAGCCGCATCCGATTCCGGCAAAAAGGCCACGATTACAATCGTGCCGGCTCAGTGAAGGTCTCGGGCGAGCGAGCACAAGGGCGTGGGTTCCTGCCTTTCGCACCTGCTCGTCATCACCGCGGATGTCCGAGCTCCACGAGCCGAGCCTTCCTGTCTCGTCACCTCTCCATATCGCGTCATGTGGGTAGCCATATGAAGACGACTAACCGGATTGCCGAAAGTTTACTGGAGGTTGCTCGCAGGCTGGCCGATCAGTAGCGGACGACCTTATAGGCTGTGGTTGAGGAAGGGCTCCGGAGGATCATCTCCGAGCCGAAACGATGCCCGAGATTCCGGCTGAGAAATGCTCAGTTCAAGGGGAACGGTCTTCAGGATCACCTTCAAGAAGCCTCGTGGGAACAGGTCAGAGATCGCGGCTATGAGGGGCGAGGTGAATGATCGCAGTCGATACGAATATCCTGGTCTATGCTCTTTGGCAAGGACTGACCCGCCGGTTTACGCCGAAGCTCGTCGGTTTGTCTAATGTCTGACAATTCTGCCGCTTTCAGTGGACGCTGCAGTAATCGCTAAAGCAGGCTGAGCCAACGAGGAGCGGAGCTTAATCTACCTGACCTAAATGGTCAACATATAGCGGCGATACCATTTACGCCTCCGGGACAATCGCGCCACCAACTGCGCAAGACAAAGCGCTCCGGCAAGGCATATTGGCAAAGTCGATGGCAAGTGGCATTTAGAGCGGCCTTTGCAATCTAAATCGGGACTCACGGAAAAAGGCGGCTCGAAGCCGCCTTTAAGTCCTCTGAACTGTAGTCGGGGCGATAGGATTTGAACCTACGACCTCTCGGTCCCGAACCGAGCGC
>JBDTUW010000547.1:0-3793 GCA_040007555.1 Acidobacteriota bacterium
ATCAAGCTCTGCGATCCGCTCGCGACTCCATTGCTTTGCTTTACCATTCTCGATCCCATAGACGATCTTGCTTAAACCAGCCAAGTGCTCGCGGGCGTGATAGAGATCAACGATCTGCGTCGCGCCGGGGAAGTGTTCCTCGGCGATGCCCCAAATCCACAGCGCTCCGTCGCCGATGACGATCACCTGCTGCGCGCGTCTTAGTCCCCGGCGCACTGCTTCCCCATAGATCCGCCAGCCAAATTCTTCAGCTGACTCAATCGCCCCGACGTAGCTTGTCGAAGCTTGATCGCGCACTGGCCGGCCCTTCTCGTCAACTGACGTCTGCGTGAAAGCGCAGCCCAGCTTCGCTTCCCGCGTCCGGGCTTCTCCGCTCTCAGATTTTCCATGCCGCCCTTCAGTCTCCCGCTTGGTGACCGGCACGCCCGTTCCATCGAAGCTGATATAGAGCTTCGGCACTGACTTGAGTTGGACTACTCGCGCCTCGATTGCCTGCCCCCGCTCGCTTCGCCCCAGCGCCTCAAGCTGCTCACCTATCATTTCCGCAATCCGTTCTACTTCCTTGGTTTTAACCCTGATTCCGGCCAACTCCTCGAGGTCCACACGCCCGCCATTGAATGATTCTTTTCCTCCCACACGGCCCATCAAACGACGGACTCCGGGACTAAACGATGTGCCCACGATGTCGAGCAGTTCATCCTTCGGCAAGACTCCGTTCCGACACCTCCCGCAGTGGTAATAGGCTCGTCTTATCCTCACCGGCCCCACCACCGTGGTTACCTCTTTGATCCGGTAGTCGACAAAACTCGCTTCGTGCCCAGCAGCGCATTTCACCCTCGCGCCCTGGTACCCTCCAAGGTCGCTGTTGAGCAGCTTCTCCAGGACCACCGCACCAACCCCATGCATCGAAGCGCGAATCCCCATCTCGGTCGCTTCCAGGTCCAGACCGCTCCCTTGTCGCACCAGTCGCCCGACCAGTCCGGCTATTTCCTTGGCAACTTCCTGCTGTACTTCTGCTGCAAAGTTTTTTTTAGCTTCGTCAACTCTCTTTCGTCATTTATCTCTGTCACCGGCCGCAGCCGGCAAATCTGCTCATTGACCTTCACTAATTCACCGCAAAGTTCGACAAAGCGACTGTAGTTCGTCAACTCTCCTTCGACTTTCTCCAACTCCGGCCCCAGTCGCAGATTCTGGGCCCGGCTCTTCCCATTCTGCGTCGTGTTCCACAGGTACTGCGGGCCATGCCCGGCATGACCTGGCTCGACACACGCACAGTTTGACCGCCCGCACTTCCGATAGTTGACCGAAATCATTCCCGGCCGAAAATCACCAATCCTCGCCAACTGCTGATATAGCTGTTGGCGCTCCTCTTCAAGAACCGCGAGAGATTCTGCCATAACGTTGAGGCTCCTTATCTGAATGATGTAGCAACATTCAGATAATAGCCTCCCTGTTACCGATCTACAATCTCCCCATAAATTTGTCGCACACCCGGCAACTGCTTATTCCTTGACATTTTGAGTATTATCCGTGTATAAAACTTGAATTCTTATTCAGATGCCGGTCGACAGATGTTGTAGGTCGCTTCTGGATACGGCTACAACGGTTCCACTTTGAGAAAGTTGAAACGCGATGTTACGACGAACTGAACGCTTGCGAAGCCCATTACCTCGAGACTTAGTCAGTCAACCAACGACCTCGACCTCGCCCTCAACCCAGATTGCTTCGGTTATTGCCTCCTGCCAGTTCTCCTGCTCTTGTTGTTGTAGCTAGCCGGAGTCTGTAGCGCTCCGCTACAGCATCTTCCCCTTACCACATCTAAAAGATCAGTCTCGCCGTTTCAGGTGGTGAGTTCTATGCGGCCCAATGGGCTGGACTCCTGTCCATTCCGCTGCGCATGAAACTCGTTGCTCCTTCGATCCGGCGACACAACGCGCGGAGATCGAGATGACAGAACCAAGCGCCGAGCGCATTAAACGTGAAAAGGATGGTCTTGATGTCTGGACTGACATCGTTGGCTATTCACGAACCGGGTTTGAGTCCATCAATTCCGATGATATGGATCGGTTCAAGTGGTACGGCCTCTATTCTCAACGGCCGATTGAGGACAAGAGGTTCATGCTCCGGATCAAGATACCGAACGGCACTGTCTCGTCTCACCAACTCGAGACGATCGGATGGCTGTCGGAATTCTACGCCCGTTCAAGCGGTGACATCACTACCCGCCAGGACATTCAGCTTCATCACATTCGCATTGAAGATGTCCCGCACATTTTTGACGAGCTCGAGGGGATCGGGCTGACGACTCAGGAGGCGTGTGGGGATGCAGTTCGGAACGTTGTAGGCTGCCCGCTGGCCGGAGTTGACGACGATCAGCTTTTCGACGCTTCCCCTCTCGTGGATCGCGTTTCCCGGCTCTTTCTCACTGATCGCAACTTCTCCAATCTACCCCGCAAGTTCAAGGTGTCCATTTCCGGCTGCGACCAGCAATGCGCGCAGCATGAGATCAACGACATCGGCCTCGTCGCGGTGACGAATGACGATCACGGAATCGGCTTTGATCTCTGGGTCGGCGGGGGACTTGGAGCGCGGCCGCGTCTCGCCGACCGGCTCGGCGTCTTCATCTGGTACGACGAGGTGACCGAGGTGATTACGCGCATCGTCGAAATGTTTCGCGATCACGGTGATCGCAGTGACCGAAAAAAGGCGCGTCTCAAGTTCCTCCTGGCCAAATGGGGACCCGATCGCTTTCGCCAGGAACTTGAAGGCAGACTTGGTCGCAAGCTCGTCGACCTGCCTCAATTGTCGGCTATGAAAGCACGCCGGAACCATGTTGGCGTTGGCGCGCAGCGCCAGCCTGGATTGCATTACATCGGGGTCGCGGTTCTTGCCGGCCGCATCAGCGGATCGCAGATGATCTCCGTCGCAGGTCTCGCACGCAGGTATGCGGCCGGGCGGGTCAGATTCACCAATAGCCAGAACCTGATCGTGCTTGACGTGCCAACCGCAAATGTTCAGCGTCTCAACGAATCCCTCGCTGAGCTTGGGCTCGAAAGCAACGGGTCTGTATTCCGCCGCGGAACCGTAGCCTGCACGGGAAAACAGTTCTGCAAGCTAGCCGTGGTTGAAACCAAGGACCGGGCTGCAGAGGTGGTCAACTACCTCGAGGAAACCCTCCCCGGTTTCAACTCGGATGTGAGGATCAGTGTCACTGGGTGCATCAACTCGTGCGCCCAATATCAGATATGCGACATCGGCCTGGTGGGTGTCATCGGACAGGTCTCGGGCATCGAGACCGAATTCTTCCAGATTCACCTTGGCGGCCACCTTGGGGGCAGCGCCGCATTTGGCCGCAAGCTCTCCCGCAGAGTGAAGGTGGATGAAGCGAAGTTCTATCTCGAGAGAGTTATCCGTGCCTTTCAACATACCCGTCGTGAGGATGAGACCTTCTCACAGTTCGTCTGGCGGCTGGATCGGACAGAGCTTGAGGTACTTGATCGAATCAGCGAAGTAGCGGAGGTGGCATGAATATCAGACTTCAAAGAGCAGGATGGAACGTCAGAATCACCTGGGCCGGCATCGATTTGCGCCCAATCGACGATCCCATCACAACACCATCCGAGGTCAGGGTGCGTCCGGGTGTCAGTGGACGCCTGAGACGTGTCGTCACCTCCTGGCTGACGCATTTGACTTAGCCGCAGACCGGCAACCATCCCGTTCGGAAACCGGGACCGGCGCTGGATAACCCCGCGGTTGGCTGACTGCCGGTTGGCGACCGCAATCGAGGAGGACA
>JBDTUW010000548.1:0-3789 GCA_040007555.1 Acidobacteriota bacterium
GGATGCGGTCGAGAAGATCAAGGCGGCAAGTGCTGGTAGCGAAAACTATGGCAACTTCTACGGTCAGAATCTTTCGCCAGTTCAGCCTGGAATCCTGCTGGTTTATGGTGTCATGCGTGGGCTGGGTTACGAGGTAGGTCTTTGGAATCTGGTTCTGTACACGATTCCGATCGTCGCTGCGTCGATGCTTCTGGGCGGATTGCAGTTTATTCGTCTTGATCGGATGCTGCTTTCCCTGAGGAGGCGCGGCAGTGATGTCTAGCTTGCTCGGCAACCTGGTTACGCTCGAAGCGGTCTATGTGCTGACAGGCTGTCTGCTGCTTGTCTTCTCAGTACTTACCTTTCGAGACACGCTGCATCCGAACCGCCTCGGGTCAGGTTGTTTTTGGCTCGTTCTGGGTTTGATCTTTGTTTTGGGTGGCGTGCTCCCATATTGGCTGACGGGCTTGTTGGTGCTGGTTCTGGTTGCGATTGACGGCGCTGGACGCGTGACGAGGAGTGCGAAGGTTGGGTCGCCGACCGCGCCAGTTCAGGAGCCAAGACGGATTGGGGATCGAATCTTCCTCCCGGTGCTCGTCATCCCGGTTGTGACATTTATGACCGCGGGAGTTTTTCGCTTGCTGGCGATGGATGTCAGCCGCGGTGCTCTCGTAGGGCTTGGGCTCGGCAGTGTTGCAGCGATGATCGTCGGACTGGCGCTGACCGGGGGAACCGTGGTGACCATGCTCGAGGCTGGCCGGCGACTCAATGAGTCCATGGGGGCAGTCAATATCCTGCCGCAGTTGCTCGCTTCCCTTGGAGTCGTCTTTACCGCGGCGAAGGTAGGTGATCTGATTGCCACCGGGATACAGGGGATAGTGCCAGAGGGAAGTCTGTTCCTGCTTGTGCTCGCGAACTGTTTTGGCATGGCACTCTTTACAATCGTCATGGGAAACTCTTTTGCTGCCCTTCCAGTGATTGCGACAGGGGTTCTCGTACCGTTGATCATCAAGCCTTTTGGCGTTGATCCAGCAATGGCGGCAATCATCACTTTGACGGCCGGATCGAGCGGGACCCTGATGACTCCGATGGCGGCCAACTTCAACATTGTGCCGGCAGCCCTGCTGGAAATGCGCAATCAGTACGGAGTGATCAAGTTTCAATTGCCTTTCGCGCTTACGATATGGTCGTTGCATGTTGTATTAATGTGGGTGTTCATCAAGTTCTTCTGAGGCGAGGCCTCGTCGTGGAGGGTGTGATCATGAAATCGTTAAGATTGCGGCTGATGATTGGGCTCCTGATCATGGGCGCCGCTGGGATAGCGGCGCAGGATAGCAGTGATTGGCGCCTGTGGGGCATTCCGCCCGCGCTCAAGCCGATCTCATCAGCCGATCGCCTTGCTGAACTTGCGTCACGCCGCCGAGAAGTAGCTCAACGCATTGGAACACAGGGCATCCTCATGCTCTTCAGTGCGGAACCGCGTGTTTATGCGAGTGACCAGGACTATCCCTATCGCCAGGAGAATAATCTCTACTACCTGACTGGAATCAAGCAGGCCGGAGTGACGCTCCTGCTCATACCTGGGGCGAGCACCACAAAAGAGATTCTCTTTGTGCCGCGACGAGATCCGTGGCAGGAGACGTGGACCGGCCGCATGCTCTCCGTCGAGCAAGCGACTGCTCAGAGTGGCATCAGGGAAGTGTGGGACATTTCTCTCCTGGACTCGTTTATTGCGACGATAGCTCCACGTGCAACGCTGGCTCTCGCTTCTCGCGGTCCGATGACACCGGCTCCGCCTGAGATGGCGAAACGCTGGCAAGATGACCTCAAGTCGATCGTCGATCTGATCAATGCAGACCGCGGCGAGTTGTTTCTGCTTGTGCCGGCAGAACGCGATTCTCGCGAGTATCGTCAGGAGCAGGCATTTGCGGGACGCCTTGCGCAGATCACGACGGGGCTTAGTGTCCGCAATGCGGCTCCTATTTTTGCCGAGTTACGCCTCAGAAAATCTCCGTGGGAGTTGACCCTTCTACAGCATGCCGTGGACATTACGAGCGAAGCATTTCACCGCATGCTCGCGATGGCTGCGCCCGGACTCTACGAATACGAAGTTCAGGCCGAGTTCGAGTACACCTTCAGACGGCGCAATGCTGACAATTGGGGATATCCCTGTATTGTCGGCAGCGGCGATAACGCCACGACCCTGCACTACATCACCAACCAGGAGCGCATCGCCGAAGGGTCATTACTGTTGATGGACTGCGCTGCGGAGTATGATCACTACACTGCCGACATCACGAGGACACTGCCCGTCAATGGGCGCTTTACAAAGGAGCAGGCAGAGATTTATCGCATCGTTTACGACGCGCAGATGGAATCCATCAAGAACGTGCGGCCCGGCAATTTCGTGGGTACGAGACGAGATGCAAATATCTCGCCAACGAGCGTTCACGGGCGTGCGGTCGAAGTGGTGAAGGACGGTCTTTTGCGGCTCGGCCTGATCACGTCGAAAGCAAACGAAGAGTACAGAGTCTGGTTCATGCACGGTACCAGCCACTGGCTGGGTATGAATGTGCATGATGTCGGCGACTATTCGACACCGCTGGCGGCGAACATGGTGCTCACGGTTGAGCCGGGAATCTATATCAGACCGGATGCGCTGGATGTTCTGCCAAAGACGCCTGAAATGGAAAGATTCGCCAGGGCTGTTCGGCCCGCCTTTGAGCGCTACAAGGGTATTGGAGTGCGCATCGAGGATGATGTCCTGGTCACGAGTGGGGAGCCGCGGGTGATGTCGGCGGCAATTCCTTCAAAACTGGAAGACGTTGAGGCGACCATGGCCCGGTTGAAACAGGAGCTCCGCCGGAAAGGTTTTCCATCGGTGGCGAGTCAGTAATGAAGAGCAAGCTAATCGATATCAGTCATGTGATCGAAGCGGGCATGACGACCTATCCGGGTCTGCCCGGGCCGGTTATTTCCGATCATCTGGGACGTGAAGCATCGCGCGGAATTTATGGTGAAGGCACCACATTTCAGATCGGCCGTATTGAGATGATTGCAAACACGGGAACCTATGTCGATTCCCCGTTTCATCGCTATGGGGATGGCGATGATCTGGCGGCGCTTCCACTGGAACGGCTGGCGGATTTAGAAGGTTTGGTTGTCGATGTTCGGGGGCAGACGGAGCGGGCGATCGATTTCGACAGGTTCTCAGGACTTGATGTGGGGGGAAAGGCGGTTCTCGTTAGCACTGGTTGGGACGTGAACTGGCGAACACCGGAGTATGGTTCGGGTCATCCCTTCCTGACCCGCGCGGCAGCAACCCATCTGGTCAGTGCAGGTGCAACGCTCGTTGGGATCGATTCGTTGAATATCGATGACACCGGTGACGGATCTCGGCCGGCACATACAGTATTGCTGGGCGCGGGGATTCCGATCGTGGAACATCTACGTGGGCTGGATCAGCTTCCGGAGTCCGGGTTTCGCTTCCATTGCGCACCGATCAAATTCCGAGGAGTCGGGAGTTTTCCAGTGCGCGCATATGCAGTTGTCAGTTATCAGTAGCCAGTAGCCTGTTGCCTGTTGCCTGTTGTCAGTTGTCAGGGGTCAGGGGCCAGGGATTAGTTATAGTTAGTTATCAGTTATCAGCGATCAGGCATGAGTTGTTGTTAGCAGTTGTTTTGTATCAGTGGTCAATTGCCTGTCGTCAGTTGTTACTTGCTTGCCAGTTTCAGCCAGTTGCCAGTTGCCAGTACGGTCAGTTGGAGAGCGAGAGCCCGAGGGCGTCCCAGAGTTCAACCTTCAGGTTGT
>JBDTUW010000549.1:0-3786 GCA_040007555.1 Acidobacteriota bacterium
ACGCTTGAACGCGGAGCAAGCTTGCCCCTTGCGGGAACACGGGTCAATGCTGGCCCCCGCCAGGCTTCAGAGGCTGCAAGAACTGACGAAGACAGATTCGTGCCTATGAATGAAAGACCATCTCGCCTGCGCGAAAGGTGAATCTGGGTGTGAAGTCCTGGTCAAAGACGGCGATATCTGCATCCTTGCCGACTTCGAGCGAGCCCTTTCGCTCGGACGCGTCACACAACGCCGCTGGTAAAAGTGAAGCCATGTGCGCAACGTCCATCAGATCCATCGACATGAAACTCATGGCATTTTTTGCCGCGAGATTCATCGTCAGCACCGAACCCGCGATGGTCACACCGTCCATCAGTGTGCAAAGTGAGCCCCGCACCTGTATCTGCGAATTTCCCAACGCATAGACGCCGTCGCCACAGCCCTGCGCCGCCGCAGCGTCTGTAATCACGATCAATCCGTCACGTCCTTTTGCCCGCGCTGCCAGACGCGCCATGACCGGCGCCACATGCACGCCGTCAAGGATGATCTCCGCACGGATAGCAGGCTCATTGAGACAGACGGCCGCCAAACCGGGGCGTCGATGGTGGACACCTGACATCGCGTTATAAAGATGTGTCGCGTGCGTAGCCCCAGCCTCGATCGCCTCAAGTCCCGTTTCGTAATCAGCTTCAGAATGTCCCAGCGAAGCGATCACTCCCCGCCCAGTCAGCCATCGAATGAGTTCCATCCCCCCCGGCAGCTCCGGTGCCAGCGTCATGATCTTCGATCGACCAGGAGCCGCGTACATGAGCTCAGCGCACTGATCAAAGTCAGGGTCTCTGATTCCCGCGTCAGGCTGTGCTCCCTTGTATCTGAGATTGATGTAAGGACCTTCCAGGTGAAAACCCAGTATCTCGGCCGCAGGCTCAGCCTGTTTCTCGGCAATGAGCGTCTGCTCAATTGTTTTCAGCAGTTCACTGTGAGTCGCGGCGATGGTCGTCGGCAGGAACGAAGTGACACCGTAGCGGAGCTGAGCTCGTGATATGCGCTTGATGCCATCCACACCGTGCGCCATCAGATCATCGCCCCCGCTACCGTGGACATGTGTATCGATCAAACCGGGAAAGACCAGCCCCCCATCGGCACTGACGATACGTGAGCCCGGCTCGGGTTTCGCCTCACTCTCGGTGCCGACAAAGGCAATCTTCCCATCGTCACAAAGGACCACACCCCGCTGAATGACCGCAGTCGGCGTCACCACGGAACCGCCAATTATTGCCAATCGATCAGTCATTGATTACCCAATCCCGCTTACCTGGGCCAACTATCAACCGCTTCAGAACAAGCGTCTTGTCAGATTGAACCCAATTGACATTCCACCAAAAGAATCGTCGCTGAAGAGCAGGCCCCTCGTCATAGACCGCTGTGCTGGGGTCGTTCCCGGTCCGTTTGAAAAAGTCAGCGAGAACGTATGACGCCTGGAAGCGCTGACTTTCTCGATCCCGAACCCAACGACCGGTCGATGAATTCCGCGACCAAACTCGGGTCTGATGCCGATGTAGCGAGCGCTCTCGCTCAAGCGCATATTCGCTTCGGCGAGGAGTTGGACCGACGGACGGACATTGACGGCAAGCCCGAAACCAAGGGCCGGCGCCGTCCGGCCTTTGTAATTCTGATCTGGTCCGATTGCCAGTGGGCGGTCGCCGACTGTTACCGATGGGACGACATATATCTGGGCATGCCGAGTGATGCTGCGAGCAAAGGCCAGTTCGAAGGTTCCTGCAAAGTTGCGTTGAAAATTGTCGCGCCCCTCCAGGCTTACCCGACCCTCGAGGTTGAACGGATTTCCGCGCTTCTCCTCGAGTAGACTTGCGCCAACAAAGACGGCAATCGGCCTCCCAACTGTCGTCGGCGATCGGTACGCTCCCGCGTGAATCCTGTCAGTAATTCCGTAAGTAAAACCGAATGAAGGAATGGCAAAACCATCCAGTCCAAGAAGCAAGGCCGTCTCCGTCACCTCATTGAACGGGAATCGATGAGTGAAATCCACCCAGAGCGAGCCCTTTGGAATTGAGAGCGCACTGGGAAGATTGACCACACGTACATCGACAGGTTCGAAGATGTGGTCATCCTTCGCTGACTTTGGTGAGACTGGAGGCACGGCAGTGGCGAAAGCATCCGGCGCAATTAGCGTGACAGTATGATCGCGCGTGTTGATGAGGTATCGCTTTCCGTTGAGCTCGATGATCGCCCGCGTTTGTGAGTCGCGCGGAAAGGTCACGGGCAGGTTCGGAACCGGTTCCTGCTGAACAAACCGGTCCGGAAATCGCTCTCGCAGGTCGTCGGTGATCTTATGACCCGCGGCGGCAAACGCTTTCCCAAATTCATTACGCGCACCGCCACCGTCCGAATTGACGTGGCAAACTGAACACTTCGTCCGCAACTCCGGGCGGGAAAGTGGGTCCGCGGCAAACAGCTTCAGATAATCCGGCAGTGCCGTGACGCTGCCCAGCGGAACGAAAACTGCCGACAAGGTCGCGATGATCTTAAGAACGCTCCGTTTGGTCATTGATTTTGCTACCTCTTTCAGACTTACTCTTCGGGAAAGAGCGATAAAAGGCAACTGAAGTGCCAGACAGGGTTAAGGAGCTTTCAGGCCTAAATCATCGCCGCGGGACGACTGACTGACACGATCAGTGACAGCCACGGCGCGCGATGGCTCAACGAGTGTTGGTGGGGCGGGCAGCGAATGTCCGCTGAGCTACGTCAGCGTCCTCCGAAATCTGGTTTGCATTTTTCGAGAAATGCGCGAACTCCCCTCGCGCGTATGACCGCTCGCTGCTCGTGAGCCGTCCGGTCTCGAAACTCGGAAATATCAGCTCTCGCAACAAAGGCCTTCTCACCGGCACCGGTAATCACAACAACGCGTATCGCAGCATCGTCTCTGAGTTCATTGAGAACATCTACAAGCTCGGCGCGCGTCTGTATATTGAGCGCGTTTAGCTTTTTAGGGCGGTTGATTGTGATGATTGCCACGCGAACCCGCCGCTCGACATTGACGTTTTCAGGCATCCTTTCCCGCCTTTCCTTGAAAGACTATTTGTCCCATTGGTAGAAGCCCTGGCCGGACTTTTGTCCGAGCCTCCCTTGGGCAACCATCTCGCGCAGCAGTTGCGGTGGGCGAAACCGCTCACCCAGCTTCCCGAAGAGGTACTCCGCTACACCCAATCTGATGTCGAGTCCCACCAGGTCGCCGAGACGCAATGGACCCATCGGATGGTTATACCCAAGTTCCAGCGCCTTATCGATGTCGGCCGGCGACGCAACTCCTTCCTCAACCATGCGGATGGCTTCAAGACCAACGCAGACGCCAAGACGACTGGTGGCAAAGCCTGGCGAGTCCTTGACAGTGATCGATTCCTTCTTCATCCGAGATGCAGCTTCGCGCGCGGTCGCGAGTGACGCGTCGCTCGTTTCAGAGGTGACCACTATCTCAAGCAGCTTCATGATGTGCGCGGGATTGAAGAAGTGCATCCCGATGACGCGCGAAGGCTGCCTCATTCCCATCGCGATTTCAGCGATGCTCAGTGAAGAGGTGTTGCTCGCCAGAGTCGCGTGTCCGGGAGTGGCTTCCTCAAGGGTTCGGAAGAGTCGTCGCTTTATCTCGAGGTCTTCGATGATCGCCTCGATCACCAGGTCAACGTCAGCCACTGCCGCGTTCAGGTCTGCTGAAACGCTTATCCGCGAAAGCGCCGCCGCCCGGTCCTGCGCGGTAAGCTTACCGCGCAGGACTCCCTTGGCCAGATT
>JBDTUW010000550.1:0-3779 GCA_040007555.1 Acidobacteriota bacterium
GTAGGTTCGACTTTAACAAGCCCCCAACTGCCGTTGGGGGGATTTCAGGATACTCGGCAGATATCTGTGTAGGTTGGACTTTAACAATCCCCCAACTTCCGTTGGGGAGATTTCAGGAGACTCGGCAGATACCTGTGTAGGCTGGACCCTAACAATCCGCCAACTGCCGTTGGGGGGATTCCAGGACGGGGCGGCGGTCCGGGAGAAAACATGCTCATCGTCATGAAAGCAGGCGCGACGGACTCCGAGGTTCAACGCGTCCTTGAAATAGTCGATTCTCTCGGCCTGCGCGCCCACCCCATGCCCGGCGCCAGCCGCACCGCCATCGGTATCACCGGCAATCCCGGCGCCGTAGACCCTTCGCCCTTCGCCGACCTCCCCGGCGTAGCCGAATGCGTTCGCGTCACCAAACCCTACAAACTCGTCAGCCGCGAACTGCGACCCGATAACACGGTCATCCGCGTCGGCGATGCCGAAATCGGTGGCGATGAGTTTGCTATCATCGCCGGTGTCTGTGCCGTCGAGTCGCGCGAACAAACTCGACTGACCGCACGCGCTGTCGCCGATCAGGGCTGCAAATTCTTTCGCGGTGGCGCCTTTAAGCCGCGCACCTCGCCCTACGCGTTCCAGGGTCTCGGCGAAGAGGGGCTGCAGATTCTTTCAGATGTAAGGGCAGAGTTTGGGCTGAAGATTGTCAGCGAGGCGACGGATGAGCCGGCGCTCGATCTCGTCGAGAAATATGCCGATGTGATCCAGATCGGAACGCGGAATATGCAGAACTTCAGTCTGCTGCGCAGGGCAGGGCAGGCGCGAAAACCGGTACTGTTGAAGCGCGGGATGGCCTCGACTGTGGAGGAGTTCTTGCTGGCGGCGGAATATATTATGTCGGAAGGGAACTACGAGGTGATCCTGTGTGAGCGCGGGGTGCGGACGTTTGCGAATCACACAAGGTTCACGCTGGATTTGTCATTGATCCCGGCGGTGAAAACAATTTCGCATCTGCCGATCATCGTGGATCCAAGCCATAGCACGGGTAAGCGCGAGAAGGTGATCCCACTGGCGCGGGCAGGGACTGCAGTGGGTGCTGATGGGTTACTGGTCGACATTCATCCGTACCCGGAGCGGGCGCTTTGTGATGGGCCACAGGCGTTGTTCTTTGATATGTTCGAGGAGATGGTGAGGGAAGTGCGGGCGATCGCTTCGATTGTGAAGAGGTAAACGCGGAGGCGCAGAGGGAAGTGCGGTTTTTACCTCTGCGTCTCGGTCTCTCCGCGACTCTGCGTTGATAAAACCGTGAAATTCGCCCTTCTATCTGCGGACTGTTTCGAAGTTCGATCGATCACCACCACCCGCAACTCGTAATCCCCAGGCTCAAAACCCGTCAATGACAACCGCGCCGCGTATGGCAGTCGCGCTATGTCTATCGCGCCCTCCGATGGGATCTTTGACAGAGGCGACGAATAAATCAGCTTGCTCCCGGAAAACACCTGCGTCTGCAACACCAGATCCGTCCTCCCATCCTTCAACTGTGCGTTATACGCAAACAACAGGAAATCAACATCCGTCCCAATCGCAAACCTTCGCAATGCCTGCGTTGGTTGCGGCTGGTATCCGACGCTCGCTGCAGTTTGCACATCCTTGAGCGACGTCGTCAGCAGCACACTGCTCAACGTCAGCTTTCTTAACTTTGGATCGGGAATCTCCACCCATCTGGTCGCGCTCCCTACAAGACCGGAGCCTTCTTCCCGGATCGCCAGTCGCACCTGATGAAAGCCCGGCTTTAACGGCACCAGCTTCCTGTATGTAAATCCATTACGCCGCACCTGATCAAAAAGCTGCGGCTTCAGATTGAGGTTCAACCGCTCACTCAAATTGCCCGCGATCTTGCCCTTCTCATCAAAGACAAGTGTCACTACATCGAGTAAGGACTGCTTTCCATCCTTGAGTGCCCCAAAACTCAGTGTGTCGGCGTCGATATGCGCGGTGACGATCGCTACCTGGCCCATTTCGGCGGTATCGACATAATCGGCAGCAAGTTCGACGGGGATTGCGCGGACGGGAAAGAGCGATGTCAGACCGGCGCGAATCTGTGACTCGCGCACTTTTTGCACAGCCTTATCGGTTGGATCTTCTTTTGCCTTTCTTGCGAGCACTGCTTCGGTCTTGAGCTTCTCTTCGGTCTCCTTATCGTCGGGTGAGAAGTAGCCCTTTCGCGATCTCACGCGCAACTCGGGCCGACCGGGCAGTTTGACCTGGATCCTGCGGAAACGGCCATCGCGAAAACTCGTTGCGGGCTCCCAGGCGACGACATAGTAGGTTTCGTTCTCGTCGAGCACGCGCTGTATACCCGCATTGAGATCATTCGTGTTTAGTACCAGGAATCCGCCTGTGTCGCTCGCAAGCGCGTTCATCCCATCGCGTTTGGCATCAGCCGCAGAGCTTTCGATCCGCGAGCGCACGCCTGGCAGCCCGACGTCGACCGGCGACGGTTGCGATGCGTCTCCACCCGGTGGAGTTGCGATCAGACCGCGTGCATCGAGTGAATAAATGACTACGCCTGAACGTGTCGCGGCATCCGTGATCTTGCGAATATCGAAGTGCTTTGAGTTGCTCGTCCCGCCCATATAGAAGCCATCAGAGACAAGCACGACGATCTTTCGACCTGGCACATCGCGCAGGCTGCGGACGATTCCCTCGATTGAGCCCAACGTCGAACTCGTCCAGTTCGCATTCTCTGCGACCATCATCCGCGCTTTGCTTTTGGCTCGTTGCGCGGCGAGTTCGCGGGGCGACATTCCGCCGACTTCACCGACACCGGATGCCCCTCCCCTGCCGCCGCCACCCTGACCGGGAGGTGGGGATGACATTTCCGGCTCCTGGCGGAGAATCTCCTGTATCGCAAGCTCAAGCGCATCGTGATCGCCCATATCGATCAGCTCAGCCTGGTAGTCGGATATTTGCGGAACGTCGAAGAGTGGTGTCATCCCGCTCATCTGGCGCACGGTCAGTCGATCGATGGCGCGATCAAGCACGGTACGATCGCTGGTGAACTGTTGAAGAAGTCCGAGCGATCCACTGGTAGTAGCAATCGCCGTCTGATCGCCTCCGCTCAGCTGATCGCGAACAAATTTCTTCATTGTTCGTTTGGCGTACATGAGACTGCCGGGAGAGAGGTGCAGGTCGTCGAGCGCGAGGACGATAAAGCGGCCGTGAGACTCGACTGCGCCGGGAGTGTCACCACGGCGATTCGCGGCGCGTTGGCGTTCGGTGTCGAGCCAGACCGCGGGCTGTGTAGAGTTGCCGACCGCGAAATGGGTTATCTCCTGCGGTTTGTTGTCTTCGAAGATCTGGAAGTCTTCGCGTTTGAGATCGCCGACCAGTTTGCCGGCTTTGTCGGTGACGACGACATCGATCTGGACGAGTTCAGTTTCGATCCGGGCAACCGTTTCGGGTGACCGCTGCTTTAATGGTTTTGACGCAGGTGCCTTTTCTTTGGATGGCTGCCCTTGTTGGCCGCGAGAGACGCCTGTTGTCAGGGCAAAGAGTGACGCCACGACAAGCGTCAACAGGACTGTAGTGCTAGAATTGCGGTGTGGCCGGAAACTCATGGACGAGACCGCCTGCTTAAGTGTTGAAAGTCACTCTAGCACAGATGGGCGGTATAGGTCAGGGCGATGGTCAGTCGGGCCTGGTGCTGATACCGTGCTAAGCGTTTCGCGATTGAGAATTGGAGGAATCATTCATGGTGCTGACGGCGATCCTCTGCGCTGCTCCGCAGC
>JBDTUW010000551.1:0-3775 GCA_040007555.1 Acidobacteriota bacterium
CTCTCTGCAATCACCTTCAACCCGCCGATGGAAGCGCTGTTGCCGGGCGCGTGGGTGAGGATGGTCCGAATCTTTTCGCCGGCCAGTTCGGTGATCGTAACCTGTTGGGGTGACACTTTCGCCAACAGTCTCTTTTGTTCCGGAGTGGCCAGTGCTTCGACGCGATCGTCGACTGGTTCACCAAGCTCGCGGGTAGGCTCGGAATAGATCTGTCCGGGATCCCGGCCCATCCGCGCCGTGATCTCCGCCGACAGCAACGCCGGCACTATTCCATCTTTGTCCGTCGTCCAGACGCTGCCGTCGAGACGGACGAAAGAGACACCCGCGCTCTCCTCCCCACCGAAGGCAAGCGAACCGTCGAGCAAGCCATCAACAAACCACTTGAAGCCGACCGGCGCCTCGTAGAGCCTTCGGCCAAGCTTCGCGGTGACGCGATCGATCATCTGGCTGCTTACGACCGTCTTCCCGACTGCCGCGGACTTGTTTCACTTCGGTCGATGTGAAAGAGGTAAAGATAGCGACAGAAAGGAAATGATTGGGCGGCAACAGGCCCGCGCTTCGAGTGACAATCCCGTGCCGATCATGGTCTGTGTTGCAGTCGAACGCGACGTCGAAGCGATCCTTCAACGCGATCGAGCCCTCGATGGTGATGTGGTTGGTCGTCATAGATCCAGCAGAGGCTGGAAAGTTTGAGGTGACCCGCCAGAGATGCCGCTCTCACTGCTAATCCCCTTCCGTCATGACACCATCGCCGCACAGAGCGTACACGTGGTGATTGAAGAGATCGTAGCCCGGACGGTTGTAGGTGGCCGCCAGCCAGCGTTCCGCGATCGCTTGATATCGTCGAGCGCCACCGCAAGACGACCGGGCTCTTTGTAGCTCGGCTTCATCGCCTTGACCCCGCAGAGATAAAGCAGGCTGTAGGGCGCGCCGAGGCTTGGCCGACCGAGAGCACGAAGCGGTCGCGGTTTGGCCGGTTGGGTTCGTCCGGATCGTAGCGCAGAAACCGCTGCCACAGCCAGTAGACCGTTGGCGCCAGCAGCTATGGGTGTGCCTGGATGACCTGATTGCGCCTTCTGAACCGCATCGATGGAAAGCGTACGAATAGTATTGATGCAAAGCTGGTCGAGTTGTGCCTGATCTGTCATGGCTACTCCACTAGAGAACGTTGCCAGACTGGAGCATCCCCCAGTCGCGAGAGGCGCGCTTGCTCGAAAATGTTGACCCATTAGGCCAATCCGCGTCGGTCTTGTCTCTCATCAGTCCGCTAGCCGGATTCGTCGCGTGCAAAAAGTAGTCGAATGATTCGTAATTTGGTTCTCATGACTATCAGTTATTCTGGCACTCTCGTGAAGACATCTACCCACTCGCGGAAGCGAGCAGCGATTTGAGCAACGGCGCCCTCAAATGAGACCTCTCTTTCCCGCCACGCGACGATTGAGTCCCACCATGACGTTCTGCCTACAGCAAAGCCGATGAAGCCCGGAACACCGACCGCCGTCTGTAGCCACTTCAGCACTTTTTGTTCATCGGACCCGCGTCCCAGGATGATGCAGCCCACACTCGCGCGCCCGTTACGTCGCGCAACTTCGACAATCTTTTCGTACTGCTCGCGGTGATTCAATCCCTCGATCTTCCACACGTCGGGCTCGACCCCTGAGTCCTGCAGCGCGCGAATCGTTTCGATCATCAGCTTGGGACGCAGTTCCCGGTCGTATGCTGCCTGCCCACCGACGCCTTCGAGTTGCGCTTTCTCGGGTGGTACCAGAAGTTCGAACATGAACAATCGCTTGCTTTCGGCGAGGTACTCTGAGAGCCGCCGCAGACGATCAGCCTGTCGCTTGTTCATCTCGGTATCACCCCCCGGGTTATAGCGCACCAGCACCTTGCCGAAAGTAGGAGTAAACTCTTCGAGGTGTTGCGCAAATTCTTCGTCATCCTCGAAATCGAATTCTTCCTGGCCGCTCTTTTCAATAGACATGCAAGTCATGAATCCGGCGCTCGAAGCGTCCCGAAGGATGGCTGCTCCGAATTCCTCGTCAACGAGAATGGCAGCGCGGTCTTGCGGAACCCCATCAGCCACCGCTTGCTTGAATCCCTCATAGATTAAGAGCTTGCTTGCGGAGACTTCGCCAGTCTGCTCGGTAGTGAGCGGCCGCTGCCATTGAAACAGACCCTTGATATAAGAACTTCGGTGATCGAAGGGAAGGACGTAGAGTGGTTTATCGTATCCAGTAATCATAGCCTCATCTCCATAGTGTGTCCTCTCGGCCTCGAACAGCGCGAGCTTGATGCTCGGCGAACCGCCATTGACCGTCAGGATGGATGCCTTCTCCGGTAGATTCATTCATCCCCCTACCGCCTCCTGCCTTTTTCGTTTTCGCCCGCCCAACCGCCTCGTGATACTTCCTGCGGATGTCGGCAATGTCCACGGTCGGCTCTGGAAGTTGGATGCCGAGCTTTTCCATGGTCTCGACGATGATCTGCGAGATGGCGAGGTTCCGAAACCATTTGTGATCCGAGGGAATCACGAACCACGGCGCGTCATCGGTGCTGCACTTAGTGAGCGCATCCTCATAGGCCTCCTCGTAACGAGCCCAGCGTTCTCTTTCCGAATAATCCGCCTCGCTGATTTTCCAGTGCCGCTCGGGATCGTCGAGCCGATCCTTGAAACGCTCAAGTTGCTCTTCTTTGCTGATGTGCAGGAAGAATTTCAAAATATGCGTCCCATTCGCGACAAGGCCCCGCTCGAAGTCGTTGATGATCTCGTAGCGCTCCGACCAGACTTCTTGCGGAACAAGTTCGTGAACGCGAACGACGAGCACATCCTCGTAGTGGGAGCGGTTGAAAATCACGACCTCGCCGCGCCTGGGTGTCTGGTGCTCGATCCGCCACAGAAAATCGTGCGCGAGTTCCTCCGCAGATGGCTGTTTGAAGCCGACGACGCGGCAGCCTTGCGGATTCATCGGGCCGATGACATGCCGGACGACACCGTCCTTACCGCCGGCGTCAAGCGCTTGAAGACAAATCAACAGCGAGCGTTTCTGCTCGGCGTAGAGCTGAAACTGCAGCTCATCCATCCGCTGTTGGAGTTTCTTGATCTTCCGATGCGCGGATTGTTTCCTCTCGTGCTTCTCTGTATACGAGGGGTCAAAGTCCTCAAGCCGGACGCGACGTCCCGGCTCGACGCGAAATTCATTCCGATAGTTCATGAAGATTGTACCCTCGCTTTCGCCTCACGGCTCTAGCCAACCACCGCTGAATCCCGCTCGTCGCAAGCCATTGACGATGTACGGACAGTTCCGCATCAATCGCCACAATAAGCCGGTACGATAGTTTTCAATCATCAAAATAATCGGCCCGTGATTGAGCCCGTAATGCCACGGCGATACCCAGCCATTGGAATTGTCGGCTTGGACGGGATAGGTACGGTTAAAAGACGCCTTGAAGCCGTATGGGCTGAGCTCCGTTAATTTGGCTTGGTGAATGCAATAGTCGAGCGTGGGCAATACGATCTCTGGCGCGAAGGGAAGCGACGCCACGACCGCCCACGGCGCGAGCGTTCCGTCGTCGGGCCCGTACGGTACGCCACGGCCGACGTAATCGAAGAAAATCCGCTCGATACCGTCCGCTTTGATGGTGGCGGGGCCGGGACCCCCGCTCGCAGTGATTCCCCAGCAGCATGGACCATAGCCTGCAAACTTGAGCGGGTTGTCGATCGCGTACTGTTGTTGCACATAAGTCGCGCGGCGGCTGTTCTCGAAATAGTCAATGC
>JBDTUW010000552.1:0-3770 GCA_040007555.1 Acidobacteriota bacterium
TCCCCATTTCTCCCCCTCTTCCCTTCTCCCTTTGCGTCATTCGTCAGTTGTCCATATATTGGGTGCATCAGGCTAACAGTCAAACAGACATCAATCGCAGAGTCTCCCGTCGAGAGCAGGATCTTCCTTGAAGGTATTGCCGGTGCGGGTAAGACGACTACTGGTGTTCACCGTCTGCGTCATCTCCTGCGCTCCGGCGTTCCCGCGCACTCGATTCTGGTGCTCGTTCCACAAAAGCGCCTTGCGCTTCCGTACTACCGCGAAATGCGCAATCCGCGCCGCAAGGCTGGCGCTGAGGTTACGGTTGCGACGCTTGGCAGTCTGTCGCGTCACATCGTCAGTCTCTTCTGGCCGCTCATCGCCGCACCAGAGAAGCACCCGATTTTTCTCTCACTCGAGATGGTTCAGTACCTCATGTCGAGCCTGATCGGGCCCGTCATCGAGCAGAACGACTACTTCAACAGCGTCAAGATCAACCGCGCGCGTTTATACAGCCAGATCGTCGACAATCTCAACAAGGCTTCACTTGTCGGTTTCCCATACATCGAGTTCGCCAGACGTTTGAAGTCCGCTTCCAAGGATGATCCAGAGAAGCTCCATATCTACGATGATGCGCAGGTCTGCGCCAATCTCTTTCGCGACTATTGCGTCAAGGAGAGCCTGATAGACTTCTCACTTCAGGTTTCGCTTTTCCTCGATCGTCTCTGGAAGCTCGAAGCCCCACGCTCCTATCTCACAAACCGCTTCACCCATCTCATCGCTGACAACCTCGAAGAGGATACTCCGGCCACGCACCGGCTCCTTCAATCGTGGCTTGGTCACTGCCGGTCGGCGCTGCTCATATATGACGCTGATGCGGGTTATCGGCGTTTTCTTGGAGCTGACGAGGTTAATGCGCTCTCGCTCAGATCCGAGTGCGCGACGGTGGTCACCCTTGAGGATACGCGTGTCATGAGTGCGGACACGCAGGCACTTCTGACTGAAGTTCACGGCGCCATGTCCGACGAGCCGTTGCCGGCACCGACTCGCAGGAGAAAGGGTGACGCTCAAACGGCGATTGCCTACACTGGTTCGAACGAGAGCCGCTTTCACACGCAAATGCTCGATTGGGTAGCTCGCTCTGTCGCAACATTGATCCGGGAGCAGGGTGTAAAGGCGGCGGAGGTCGTCATTCTCGCTCCGCTGCTCAGCGACTCGCTACGCTTCTCATTGGTGACGCGTCTTGAAGGGCTCGGGGTCGAGACTTACACACTTCGGCCCTCGCGGCCACTGCGCGCTGAAGGGGCCGCACGTGCGCTTCTGACCCTGGCCAAGCTGGCGCATCCCAACTGGCAGTTCGATCAAAAGTACGAAGTCCGGAAGTTCGATGTCATTCAGACGCTGGTCGCGACGGTGGGAGATATTGATCTCGCGCGTGCGACCTTGCTGGCGGAGGTGCTGTTCAAGACGAACGAGCTTCGCCCCTTCAGCGGTATCAATGACGCAACCATGCGCGCGCGCATTTCGGAAGTATTCGGCGCCCGCTACGAACGGCTGAGAAACTGGCTCGAGAACTACAAGAGCCAGCCGTCTTCGCCGATCGACGTTTTCTTCAGCCGTTTGTTTGGAGAAGTCCTCTCGCAGAAGGGCTTTGGTTTTCACAAGGGCTTCGACGCAGCACGCGTCACTGCGAGCCTGATTGACTCGTCGCGCAATTTTCGCCAAACCCTGACACAGATGCGCTCTGATGCAGACATCGGTAATGAGTACGTCACGATGGTGGACTCGGGCGTGATCGCGGATCAATACGAGCCTCAAGCGTGGAAGCGAAAACCAAACGCTGTCCTCATCGCACCCGCGTATACCTTCCTGCTCAGCAACCAGGCCGTTGACTATCAGTTCTGGCTCAACATCGACAGCCCGGCGTGGGGCCGGCGTCTTTATCAGCCATTGACGCAGCCATACGTACTCAGCTTGCAGTGGCACGATGGAGAGGTATGGAACGAGAGTCACGAACAGAATACGTCGCAGGAGATGCTCTATCGCGTAGTGACCGGGCTCATCAAACGCTGCCGCCGAAAAGTTTTCATTGGATACAGTCAATTCAACGAGCGTGGTTTTGAGCAGATGGGTGAACTGAGAGTTGTTTTCGATGTACTTCTCAGACGATTGAGTCAGGAGTCTCGCGCAGAGACTGCTGGCACGGAGGACGGCGATGCCTAAGACTCAGGCCGTTCCCCGCCGGAAGCAGGCTCAGATTCTTGATTACACAAGTGGCAGGATGGGCGTCGCCGCGGTGCCTGGGAGTGGCAAGACCTGGACTCTGTCGCTGCTCGCGGCAAAGCTCGTGCGTGAGGCGAAGCTTGGCAGGGGCCAGCAGGTGCTGGTCGTGACGCTCGTCAACTCCGCGCGTGGGAAGTTCGAACAGCAGGTGCGCGATTTTCTCGATGAGGGTGACCTGGGCACTCTCTACCGGGTGAGGACTCTTCACGGGCTTGCGAACGACATCATCAGCGAACGCCCAGGTCTTGTTGGTTTGTCAGACGACTTTCAGATTCTTGATGACTACGCCAGCCGCGAGATCGTCCGGGAAGCAGTCGCTGCCTGGTTTAACGCCGATCGCGATTTTGGCGTCGAACAGTACATCAAGGAAGAAGATCGCAAGAAGGATCGATCGCGATGGATGTGGAGAGAGGAGGCGATAGATATCGCGCTCGACTTTATTCGCCAGGCAAAGGACTACCGCCAGCGACCAGACGGCCTCCGCGCCGCGCTCAGTGCATATCCCGCGGTAGTTCCGCTGGCAGAGATGTGCGTCAATATCTATGAAGCTTACGAGCGCAGCCTTCGCTACCGCGGTGCAGCGGACTTTCAGGACTTGATTCGTCTGGCTTTGGACGCGCTCGATGCCGATTCAGACTTTCTGGCACGGTTGCGTCATCGCTGGCCATTCATTCTGGAGGATGAAGCCCAGGACAGCAGCAAGCTTCAGGAGGAGATTCTGCGCCGTCTTGTCGGCCCGGAGGGTAACTGGGTTCGGGTCGGCGATCCGAACCAGGCCATCTACGAAACCTTCACCACGGCCGATCCGAAGTATCTGCGGAATTTCTTAAATGAAGCGGGCGTTGAGAGCCGGGACCTGCCTGATAGCGGACGCAGCGCGCCGGCGATCATTGGGCTCGCAAATCGGTTGATCGAGTGGTCGCTTGCTCACCCGCTGGAACGCATTCGCACAAAGCGGCCGCTGACTCCGCCCATGATCCGTCCTCTTGACGAGGGAAACCCGAAGGATTCGGAGCTCACCTTGCAACTTCACGCAGACAGGGAGATGACTCCCGAGGAGGAGCGAGTCTTTGTTGCCGAGTCGCTGCGACCCTGGCTTGAGGCAAATCCGGACAAGACGGTCGCGATACTGCTACCAACAAATGTCACAGGCGCCGATATGGCCAAGGTCCTTCGTGACCGGCAGATCAAACACACGGAGATGCTGCGCGCGACGACAGCAACGCGCCAGGTCGCCGGCTCACTCTTGCGGATCATGAACTTTTTGGTGGAGCCGATGGACGCGCAGGCGTTGAGTGACGCGTTTATGGCCTGGCGCCGCGATGAGCGAGACGCGCCCGAGACGCAGGCTGTGGCGGCTTTGCTCAAGCGGGCTGCGCCCGTTGAGCAGTTCACCGCGCCACGCGACAAGGACTGGCTGATCGAGTCGGTTTCAAGCGCAGATCTTCCCGGGCGATATGAACAGCTCGAGCAGTTTCGGGCGCTGGTGAAGCGGTGGCAGGAATCGG
>JBDTUW010000553.1:0-3770 GCA_040007555.1 Acidobacteriota bacterium
TCCGAGATCCGACAAAACGATCTGACGTGCGCCTGGAATCCTCCAGGCACCAAGCCTTTCAGCCCATTCAATCACCATGACGACTCCAGGCTCCTCGATCATGTCGGGTATCCCCAGATCGAAGACGTGGCTTTCGTTCTTAGCCTTCTCTGGAAGACGATATAGATCCAGGTGATATAGCTTTAGCCGGCCCGTATGGGCATTGACCAGGGTAAAGGTCGGGCTGTTGACGTCGGCAGGGTCGATATCGAGCCCGGCGGCGATGCCTTTTGCAAAAACGGTCTTGCCTGCGCCGAGGTCCCCCGAAAGCAGGAATGTCTCGCCTCCGTTCAGGCGCTCACCGAGACCATAGGCCAGCTCAAATGTTTCTTCCGGCGAATGAGTAAAGAAGTCCACTATTGATTTCAGGTTTCGGACATTGTGGGCTAATTGATTTTGGAATTTAGATTTTGGATTCTGGATTCCGGGAGGAGGGCGCTGATTTGGATTTCTGATATCTCGGAATCCAAAATCCAAAATCTAAATTCCAAAATCAAGAATCGCTTCTGCAAGATGGGCCGCTATCGATGACGCAAGCACGGATCGCATTCCAAGCCTGGCCGCCGCGAGATCTCCCGCACGACCGTGAAGACTGACCGCCGCGATCGTTCCCTCAAGCGGATGACCTGGCTGTTGCGCGATAAACCCCGCAATGATTCCTGTCAGCACATCTCCAGATCCAGCAGTTGCCATGCCAGCATTCCCTGTTTGATTGACATACACCTCACCCGACGGCGCCGCGATCACCGATCTGCTCCCCTTGAGCACCGTGATCACGCCATGCGCCACTGAAAAGTCACGAGCAATGCTGACCCGATCGGCGAGAACCTCTCGCGTGCTCATACCTGTGAGTCTCGCCATCTCCCCTGGATGTGGCGTGATGATGATCGGGAGCTCCTTTGAGCCCTTGAGGCTCTCCGGCCACGGCGAGAGCGCATTGAGCCCATCCGCATCAATGATGAGGGGGGTCGTTCGCTGTGCCACGAAATCGAGCACAAAAGCGCGTGTCGACGGATCCTGGGAAGAGAGCCCCGGCCCCACCGCAATCACCGTTCGGCCCTCCGCCAATTTCAGGGCCTGGGCCAGCGCCTCGTGTGAAACAGATCCCGTCGAGGTCTCGTCCAGTCCCTCGGTCATCACCTCAGCTCGGGCCTGTGAGATCAGTAGTGGCTGCGCAGCACGTGAAGTTGCAACCGTCACCAAACCTGCGCCGGCGCGAAGAATCGCATCCGAGGTCAAGGCAGCCGCCCCCGTCTTTCCCGGAGAGCCAGCCACCACAAGCACATTCCCTACCTGCCCCTTATGAGCGCTCTGTGATCTTTGTGAGCTCCGCAGCCATTCAACCACATCCCGGTCATCAACCAGATAGAGTCGGGATTCGCAAGCGGTGAGAAATTCGGCCGGCGTTCCGATGGACGCGACGGTAAGTTTGCCATTTGCTTCGCTCGCCGGCGGTAACACATTGCCAATCTTCGGTGCTGTCAACGAGACTGTAGCATCGGCGCGAACATGGGGTTCCAGCGCGTCTCCGCTGTCCGATGAGAGCCCGGAAGGAATATCCACCGCCACCACGAACGTGTCAGGTGAAAGCGTCTTTTGGTTGTTGATGGCCTCGATGGCGATCGCATAGATGCCTTCCGCCGGGCGGTTCAGACCCGAACCAAATAGCGCGTCGACCACACAATCATGATAGATCGGTATGTCTGCATCCTGCTCGGTTGAGATCTCACTAAAGGTAAGTACCGCACCGCCGGGCGACACCTGCATCTCGGCAAGTCTGCGAATGATCTCCAGGTTTACCCGCGCTTCGCCTTGCGTCTGATCCAGACTTCCAAAGAGATAGACGTCAACCAGGCTGGAGCCATGGAGCCAGAGGTGACGGGCAACGACTGCGCCATCTCCTCCGTTATTGTCCTTGCCGCAAAGAACGGCGTAGGTGTGGCATTCGCCTCGTGCCAGAATCTCTTGACTGACTCGAACCCCCGCGGTCTCCATGAGCGTACTCCACGAAATACCGGTCCGCTCGACCGTCAGGCGATCCAGTTCGCGCATCTGAGCTGATGTGACTATCTTCATTGGGCTTCATTGGGCTTCATTGGGCTTCATTGGGCTTCATTGGCTTCATTGGTTCGAGATCGCGAAAGAAAAGGCGCAAGGATCCGTTCCCTGCGCCCTTTCATCACATGCATCGTGGCTGAGCGTCACTACCCCCCAAAAGTCAGACGCTGATTGGAATTCCATAGCTCGTCCCACGTCAGCGTTTGGCGTCTGTAGGCAGACTCACGACCGAGTATTGCCATGAAGGTGCTCTCCACGCCATACGTCGTATCGTTGCGGTACTTGTCCTCATCAACGCCCTCACCGAGGACACTCTTGACGAAGGCCCACGCTTCCTGATCGTAGTGCTTGTCATCAGCACCGTCGTAGCGGTAGATGATCGGCGTGTCGATCATCTTTTTCGTCTTGAGCCCTTCGATTCGGGTACCGCCCGTGCCACCTTTGCCGGCTGTTGTCGTGAAGGTGCCCTTCGTCCCGCGGATTGTCTCGGACACATCCCCGAGCACGCCGTCGATCTGAACCGCAGTGTTGTTGAGCAGCACCTGATTGGGGTACTCATAAACAATGTTGAAGTGGTCGTAGATCTCGCCAATGCTCGTTCTCACCAGCCGCCCACCCGCGCCGGTGGCCTTCAGCGGGCGAGTGCCGAGCATCCAGCTGATGACATCCATGTTGTGGATGTTCTGCTCGACGATATGATCGCCGCTCAGCCATTTGAAGAAGTACCAGTGCCGCACTTCATAATCCATCTGCGACGGCCAGTCAGCACGCTTTCCACGTCGGTCCTGCCAGAGATCGCCCTGATCCCACGCCGAGTGCGCCATGGCGATCGTGCCGAGCGCTCCCTCGTCGATCATTTTCTTGCACGCGCGATATGCTTTGCTGTAATGCCGCTGGAGCCCGACAACCACGCTCAGATTCTGCGCCTTTGCCTTCTCACCGGCAGCCATGACCGCGTGACATCCGGGCACATCGACGGCCAATGGCTTCTCCGCGAAGATGTGTTTTTTGGCTGTCACGGCTGCTTGAAAATGATCGGGACGGAAACCGGGAGGAGTAGTCAGCAGAACCGCATCGACAGCCGACCCCATAATAGCCTTGTAAGCATCCACCCCCTTAAAAGCGTTTTTGGCATCGACCTTAAATGTCGTGCGTGCCTTATCGAGCATGTCCTGGAAGTAGTCCGCGACGGCGACGATCTTCGCCTTGCCCGTTGCTTCGAGCAGCGTGGCATCTCTCGTCCCTTGCCCACCGCAGCCGACCCAGCCGACTTGAACCATAGAATTCGCCGTGGACCCGCGAACTGATTGTGGCTTGATGATGGTAAAGGTCGAAGCGGCGGCCAGCGCAGCCGTGCCCTTGACGAATTTACGGCGAGAAACAAGGTCGTTCTTTTTCATAGCAATCACCTTCCTTGCGGCGAACGCTGATCGGTTCGCCATCGGCCCTAATTGGAATCGCGGTTCGAGTTCGCAGAACCAGGCGCATTTTGTCGAAGAAGCAAATTGTATGCAATTGAGGCCGATTTGGCAAAGGTCAAACCAATGCTGCCGTGGTTCAGATTGCTTGAGGAGGAGCTTACCTGAACTCTAAGGGACGATCTCACGCGAAGGCGCGAAGGCGCGAAAGACGCGAAGACAGCAAACAAATGGAACAGCAAAAGAAAGGAGCTG
>JBDTUW010000554.1:0-3768 GCA_040007555.1 Acidobacteriota bacterium
CGTCGATGACAAGTTGACAGTGATCGTCCTCACAAATGGCAATGACGCCCAGCCGGAAACGATGGCACGAGGTGTCGCTGCACTTTTGGTGGGCTTTTCGAAAGCGGCCGCCAGCCCACGATGACAAGAATTTCCAGAAAGAATGAACAGGAGTTTGGGTGAGTAAGATCAGGATATATTCTCTCGCTCGAGAGTTGAAACTCGATAACAATCAGGTGCTCGAACTGGCGCGCAACCTCGGAGCCGATGTCTCGACTGCCTCAAGCGCCATCGACGATGTGATTGCGGACAAAATCCGCGCAAAGAAGACGGAGCCGAAGGCCCGTCAGCGCGGCGGGTCTCCCCGTCAGCCTGCGCAGCAACGTTCTCAACCGGCGACGAAGCAGACGGCTCCGGTCTATCCTACAGCTGAGGTCCCAAAACCCGAGGAAGCTGCCATCGAGGAACCTCCAGCCAAGGCAGCCACGGCAGCTCCACCGGCTTCTCCGCGTCGACCAGCTCACTCCGCAAAGACTTCGGTGCTCGCGCCGACCGCTGCGCCGGAGCCAGCCGCTGCGGCCACTACTGGCCGCCACGCAAAGAGGTACTACCTGGTCGATGGACTCAATGTCTGCAACTGGCAGAAGACGCCATCGCTTGCGCCGCTGGTTACTCTCCTCATCGAATTAAAACGGCAGGGGCATTCGTTTCTTTGCATCTTTGATGCCAACACCCGCTTTGTCCTTGAGGACCTGGGCGAACGCGACAAGTACGAACATCTGCTCAACAGATTTGACTGCA
Source organism: Acidobacteriota bacterium (assembly GCA_040007555.1). Taxonomy (GTDB): domain Bacteria; phylum Acidobacteriota; class Blastocatellia; order RBC074; family RBC074; genus JANNRD01. The sequence goes on from JBDTUW010000554.1 coordinate 781, forward strand.
TCGGCGAAGTTCCTGGTGGCACGCAGGCCGATGACTTCATCCTGTTTCGCGCTCACAAGACCGGAGACGCGATCATCAGCAATGATCAATATCGAGATCAGAAGTACCGCGAGCGATACAAATGGCTTCGCAGCGTCTCACCTCGTCTTTGCAAAGGAATCGTCCTCGGCGGCTTTCTGATACTCCCTGAGTTGGACGTGCATGCTCGCGTCCGCGAGAGTCTCCCTTCGATCATCAAGGAATTCGAGGAAGTCTTTAGCTCACCTGCGCACCGCGAACGGCCCGAACACCGTCAGGAAAGCCGGAGCTCGCAACGCGGCGAGCCACGCACCGACCAACGAGCTGATCAACGGGCTGACGCACGGGTCGAGCCTCGCATCGAATCACGCGCTGACCAAAAGCAGGCGGAGCCGAAACCGAAAGCCGAACCCAGACACGAGGCGAAGCCAGCTCCCAAAAGTGCGGAGAGTGTCCCGTCCCCTGAGGATTCCGCCACGCAAGGCGAAGGACCCGTCGCGGATCTGGCTGCCGAGCCGCGTCCTCGCTCACGACGCGGAAGGCGGCGAAGAGGTCGTCGTGGTGGTGGCGGTAGTGGTGCCGCAAACACCGGCAGCGTGGAAGGGGCAGGTGGAGCCGGGGCGCCTCAATAGGCTACGGTATGCCTATAAGCTTGTGCGTTTGCAGACTTAGTCGCCACTTTGGATGAGCGAGACAGTATTCTATCGCGCGTTGCGTGTTCAATTCGCGATCCGCCCCATCCATTGGCTGCAGAAAGAAATGCTCGAACGCCAGCGACGCAAAGAGTTCCGGCATCGCTTCCACCTGCGGGTAGACCAGCTTTAATTCGTTCCCGGTTCGCAGCAGCAGTTTCGTTTCCGGTTTTGGACTAACGCAGATCCAGTCCACTCCTTCAGGGGCGACCCGCGTCCCGTTCGTTTCGATCGCCACTTCGAAACGCAGTGCGTGAAAAGCGCTGATCATCTTCTCGTCCAGTTGAAGGAGCGGCTCCCCACCAGTGCAGACAACAAGAGGTCGGCCCTCTGCGGAGTTTCGCGGCCAGTGTGAAGCGACCGTCGAGGCAAGGTCGCCAGCTTGTTCAAATCTGCCGCCACCTGGACCGTCTGTCCCCACAAAGTCCGTGTCGCAGAAATTGCAGAGCGCAGTTGTCCGGTCCTGCTCATGGCCACTCCACAAGTTGCATCCCGTAAACCGGCAAAAGACCGCCGCGCGGCCAGTCTGCGCGCCCTCGCCCTGAAGCGTGTAGTAGATTTCCTTAACGAAATACATGTCTCGGACTAAAGCTAGCACAAAAGGTGTCAAGAAGAAGATCCCACGCGAAGCCGCGATGGCGCGAAAGACGCGAAGAGGAACGTTCCAACCCGTTGGCCTGGATTCTACCCGTTGCTGTCTTCGCGTCCTTCGCGGCTTCGCGTGAGATATTCTTTTCTTCTTCCTGACTTGCGGCTCCATTTCTCCGCGCCTCTGTGTTAACTTTCTAAAATAGTCATCTGGAGGAAACATATGCAAAGGATTCTTTTCTGCACAGGACTGATCGTGCTCCTGACTTCAGTCATGGCAATGGGAGCGGAGCCGCGCCGTATGGTGATTTATGATCGTGTCGCGACTTCACTAATCAGTGCGCCTCCCGGAGCGCTGGCTAAGTCAGCGGACCTTTGGATCACACTTTCCGATTTGACGCGCGCGACCAAGTTTGTGCTCAAGCCTCAGGGCGTATGCCGTGATGAGCTTTGTTTCCCAATACCACGCGGACGCCGCGATGCTTTTCTTTCCAAACAAGGAAAAGCTACGTGGTTCAATCTGTCGGAGTTTGCGCGGCTATTGCGACAGCCTGTAGCCACGGACGCCGACCAGGCAACCTGGTACTTTGGACCGCGGCCCGCAGAGCAGAACGGCTACATCGAATCCCTGATGGCACCAGACTTCACCCTCCCGGACATCAATGGCCGCTCTCACTCGCTGAAGGATTATCGTGGTAAGAAGGTCCTCCTTCTCACCTGGGCATCGTGGTGAGGATGCCGATTTGATCTGCCAGGATGGCAGAAACTCTACGCTGAACTCAAAGACAAAAACTTCGAAATCGTCTCAGTCGCCCAGGACACCGGAGGTGTGAAGGACGCCGGGAAGTGGATCACTGCGGCTAATCCGGAATATACGGTGCTTATCGATGAGGAGCATCTCGTCACCCGCCTTTACAATATGGTGAACGTCCCGACTGCGGTCTGGATCAACGAAAAAGGTAGGATCATCCGGCCGAACGAGGTCGCCTACGTCGACAATCGCTACAAGGGCATGCACGGAATTGAAGCATCGGAATACCTCGACGCTATTCGTGATTGGGTGGCGAAGGGGGATGCGAGCACCTTTGCGATGAGCGAGGCGGAGCTCAAGGAAGCGCTCGCGCCGCAGAATCCCGAGTGGGCATTGGCGGCGGCTGAGTTTGGCCTGGGCGAACATCTGTTTCACGCAGGTCTCGGCACTGCGGCAATTCCGCATTACAAGGAAGCACAGCGGCTGAATCCAGAGAACTGGAACTACAAGCGGCAGGCCTGGGCACTCTCTGACGCGGAACGGGATTACGGCACCAGCTTTACGAAGGAAGTTCAGAAGCTCAACGGAAAGCCGTACTACAAGCCGCGACGGCTACCTGACGCAAAAAAGCCGAAATGATCGAGCGATGACTCAGGCGCTGTGGCGCTGATAAGGCGCGGGATCTTCGAGTCCGGCTTCGGCAAATCCCTTAAGCCGGAGCTGGCACGCATCGCAACCGCCACAGGAGAGCCCCGCGGGCGATGGGTCATAGCAGGTCGATGTCAAAGAGTAATCCACGCCAAGCTGCGTGCCGAGTCCGATGATCTCAGCTTTAGAAAGCGCGATCAGCGGCGTGTGAATCGTCAGCCTTTTTCCCTCATGTGCCTGGCCGTCAACACCGTCCCCAACTGCTGCTTTAGTTGCAAGGTTCGCCATGCG
>JBDTUW010000555.1:0-3766 GCA_040007555.1 Acidobacteriota bacterium
GAAGAAACGTCCAAAGGTCATTTCCTGCTGTGCCAGCGAGCTCATCCTTGCTGATGATGATTCCAGATTGAGCATGAGAGATGATTTCAGCTGATCCTTGTTCCGCTCAAGTTCCACTTCGCTCACATCTTCGGTCTTGATTCGCTGCAGTTCCTCCATCGTCGCGACGATTGTCTCTTTCAACTGCTCCGTGGAAGCCCCCGCGTAAATGCTCAAATAACCGGAATCGGTAAACGGGCTGATGGACGAGAAGACAGTATAGGCCAGCCCTCGGTCCTCTCGTATCGACTGAAACAGTCGCGAACTCATGCCACCACCGAGAATCAGCGTCAGGACGTGCGTCACATATCTGTCTTCACTAAGCAGCGACGGACATGGCATGCCGATGACGAGATGCGACTGTTCAAGCTCTGCCTTGTGCCGCAATGTTATGTGTGGCGTTGAATGCGGCGGCAGCGCCTCCTGAACCTTATCAAGAGCCGGCACGGCAGAAAAATATTCCTCGGCGAGGGCCACTACCTGTTCGTGTTTCAGATTCCCGGCGGCGGCGATGACGAGGTTGCCCGCACGATATATCTTCTCGTAGTAGTCCTGAACCTGCTTGCGTCGGAAGCGAGCGAGACTCTTGGGAGTTCCAAGAATGGGTCGGCCCAGCGGGTGTTCGGGATAGAAGTTCTCGGAGAATATCTCGTAGACGAGGTCGTCGGGAGTATCCTCAACCATCTTGATTTCTTCGAGAATGACGTTGCGTTCCTTCTCGATCTCCTTTGACTGGAAGGCGGGGGAAGTAACCAGATCGGCGATCAGTTCAAACGCACGCTCGAGATGACGGTCAAGTACTTTGGTGTAGAAACCCACCATTTCGCGGCCGGTAAAAGCATCAAGGTGTCCACCAAGGGCGTCCGACTCTTCGGCGATCTGCGCTGCGGTTCGCTTTCGAGTGCCTTTAAATAACGCATGCTCGATAAAGTGAGTGAGACCGTTCTTCTCGGGAGCTTCGAGGCGGGATCCCACTCGAAGAAACACGCCAAAACTCACTGAGCGGACATGGGGCATCTGCTCCGTGGCGATGATGAGGCCATTCGAGAGGCGAGTCTTCCTGATCTGCTGATCAACTTCCAGTTCTGGCAATAATTTACACTTCCCCCCGGTCAAGAATTAGGCGCTAAAGCCAAACTGCAAGCATAGAATCGCGGTCGGAGAATGTAAAGGCGGGCAGAAAGAGGAAGATTCGCGCCGTTCGAGTGAGTCTTCATTTTCAGACTCGGGGTGTGGTCAGGCCAACCTGGTCCTGGTACTTTCCCTGTCGATCGGCATACGAGATGTCGCAGTCTTCATCTGACTCAAAGAACGTAACTTGCGCGATGCCCTCGTTGGCGTAGATGCGTACCGGGAGATTTGCCGAGTTCGAGAATTCGAGAACCAGGCGGCCTCGCCAACCTGGTTCGAGCGGAGTCGTGTTGACGATCAGTCCGGATCGCGCGTAAGAGCTTTTTCCCAGACAGAATCCAATCACATTGCGAGGTAGATTGAACGCTTCGACAGTGACTCCAAGCGCGTAAGAGTGAGGTGGAAGCAGCCAGTAGCTCGACCCATCAGCGGAAGTCATGAGGGGAGGTTCGACGAGGGATCGTTCGTCGAAGTTCTTTGGATCGATCTCGGTGCTGGCAATGGGTGAGAATACCCTGAAGCCATCTCGAGCAAGTCGCAGATCATAGCCGTAGCTCGAGACCCCGGCTGACAGTATCCGGCGCCCATCAACTTCGCGAAGCTGCTTGTCCTCAAAGGGATCTATCAGGCCGTGATCTCGGCACATGCGGACAATCCAGCGATCCGGTTTGACACTCACTCTTTTTGCTCCTTCAGCGGTTGTTTGATGAGCTCAGATTGTTACAATACGAGAAATGCGGGGTGCGAACCAGGCGCGCAGTCTAGCCGATCGGCTACACACGCCGCAAGACGTGTGTAAACTATAACTTGACACCGGTAAGCACCCGTTCCTATAATGCGCACGATTTGAACGGACATCCGACTCTAACAAATCGACTCTCGCATCAACTCTCGCAAGATACCGAAAGTTGCTCAGATCGGAAATGGAGGAACGGTGATCAAGCTGGATATCATCAACCATGTCGCCGAACGAACTGGTGTGCCGAAGATGAAGGCGGAGATTGCAGTGGAAGCTCTCTTTGAAGCGATGAAGGGCGCGATGCAAAAGGGAGAACGCATTGAACTTCGCGGCTTTGGCGTTTTCGTGGTCAAACCGCGCAAGCGTGGTGTCGGGCGCAATCCGCGCACAGGCACTCAAGTTGCCATTCCGGAAGGAAAGACCATTCGCTTCAAACCAGGCAAGGAATTGCAGTCGTAGCTCCTTTTTACGTCCTGGCCTTAGGTTCCGGTAGTCTCTCCCGCGCCTGATAAAGTCCCTGCCTCGGGCGCGCCTTGCAGACAGCAGCCATTTCGAAGTTCGGCCGCTATTGATTTTCGTCAATTCGAATCGCCATCGCAGTGCGAGACCGGCGCCTCCACTTGCTGAAGAGGTCGCCGATCCGTTTGATCAAACCATATTTCCTGGTCAGGAGTTCGTGCGCCTTCGCTCCGGCCTCTTCATCGAGCAGTGTTGCGGTCGCATCCAGCCACTTGCCCTTGACGCGACCTCGGATATTGCAAGGAACCACGCGGACGTGCGGATTGTTCCGCACCCTGCGAACCTTAGCGGCCTGCGTCAACGAATAGACATAGAGCAGGCCGTCTGATTCCACGAACCAGAGTGGGGTCTTGATCCCCTCCCCGCTCTTGCGGAAGCTCTCGAGACACAAATACGTCTCACCAGAGAATTGAGAGAGTTTGGACTGACTCATGACGGGGCGAGTCTAAATCAGCGGAGACTACCGAAACAAATGAAATTTGCTGACCTCTAATCCCGGCTGGCCTGAAACTTCAACGCACTCGCTCTCGTAATCAATTCACCAATCGGCACCATCGCCAAAGAGAGAGGTCGCTAACGATCATGGATTCTGCTTCACCACTGATTCTCATGGAGGACATCACCAAGGTCTTCCGCGCTCAGGGCGTTGAGACGGAAGTGCTCAACGGAATAGATCTTTCGGTTCAGAGCGGCGATTACGTTTCGATCGTCGGACCGTCCGGATGCGGAAAGTCTACGTTGCTCTCGATCATGGGGCTGCTTGATTCTCCGACGAGTGGACTTTTCTGTCTCGATGGCAAGCCGACGGAGAAGTTCTCATCCTCCGATCGCGCGCGAACACGAAACCAGGAAATCGGATTCGTCTTCCAGAGTTTCAACCTGATCGGTGACCTCTCGATCTTTGAGAATGTGGAACAGCCATTAACTTATCTGAAGCTCAAGAGCCCACTGCGTCGCGAGCGCGTCGAAGAGGTCCTGACGCGTGTCGGGATGCTCCAGCATGCCCGGCGCCGTCCAAGCCAGCTCTCAGGCGGCCAGCAGCAACGTGTAGCAGTGGCGCGCGCGCTGGTCTGTCAGCCACGGGTGCTGCTTGCGGATGAACCGACGGGTAATCTCGATTCGGCGAATGGAGTCGCCATCATGGAAATGCTCGCGGAGCTCCATCGCACTGGACTGACAATCTGCATGGTCACTCACGATCCGCGCTTTGTCGCAATGGCCAATCGCTTGGTCTATATGCTCGATGGAAGACTGGTCGATCGAGAGGTGTTGGAGACCAGGATGGCGCTGAAATAGCAGGGATCAGGGGCTAGGGGCCAGGGGCCAGGGATCGGCGTT
>JBDTUW010000556.1:0-3761 GCA_040007555.1 Acidobacteriota bacterium
AATCCCCCTGCCACTCAACCACTGCCGACTGCGATCGATACTCCCCCTCTGGCTCCGGATCTGACGAACGAGCGGGTCGGGCGGACTGCACTTGAACGAGCAAGACTCGCGCCTTTTGTCAATGTACTGGCCGGGCATCTGAATGCGGAACAAGTCGAAGATACACGCATGCTCCTGATCTCCGTAGATCACTCGGATCCGGTGCTTGCAGCGGCGATCGCAAGCACAGTAGCGCAGGTCTTTATCGAGCAGAGCAAGACCAATCGCAGGGCGCGATTCGAAAGCACGACCACCTGGCTGGAAGACCAGACGCGCAAGCTGAAGGCGGATGTCGAAGCCGCTGACTTGAAGCTCACCAACTTCGCCAGCTCGAACAATATGTTCAGTACCGGCGAGGGCAAGGAGAATCTGACCACCGAGAAGCTGTCGAGCATGTTTGGCCTGGCGTTCAAGGCGAAGACTGAGAAGATTCTCAAAGGATCGCTCTACGAGGAAGTAAAGGCGGGCCGAGTTGCCCAGTTGCCGGAGTCGTTTGCAGATCCCAAAACCGCTCAGCTCCGTTCACGCGTTGATGAGCTGACGCTTCTTGCGGCGCAGTATGCCGGTCGTCTCGGGCCCGAGAATCCGCGCGTTGTCGATCTCAATAAACAGGTCGTCGCCGTACAGAAACAGATAGACGAAAGCCGCTCCACTCTTGAATCCAGGCTGAAGGCCGATTACGACCGGTCTGTCCGCGAGGAGCAGAGCCTCAATGACGCCCTTGAGAGTGTCAAGAAGGAAGCGGTTAATCAAAACTCGGCTGTTATCCAGTTAGGGATGCTCAAACAGGCGGCCGAGATATCAAAAAGCATTTACCAGGACTTCCTCACCCGTTCAAGCAATCTGAAGCTCCAAAAGGCCGACCAGGATGAGAGAAAATCCAAGGTCATTGAGCCAGCGTTTGTGCCAGCCACCCCTACCGGCCCCAATCGGTTGAGAACCATCCTCATTGGTCTCCTGGCAAGCCTGATCCTTGGTGTGGCGATTGCCCTTCTGATCGAGTATCTCGACAGCTCTGTGAAGACTGTTGATGACATCGCGCGCTATGCCGCGCTGCCGACGCTGGGCGTGATTCCGGTGATTGGTGGTAGCAAGTCGCGCTTGTCGAAACATGCAGGGCGTGCGGCACCGAAGCTCATTTCGGCGATTGGGGATGACAGCGCGGGTCAGATGACTTCGCGTTTTGGACGTAAGGGGCGAGGTGGAGTGTCGTCTACTTCACTGGCGGAAGCCTACCGAGGTCTGCGCACCTCGATTCTCCTCTCGGCTGCCGGGCAGGCGCCGAGGACCATTCTCTTCACCAGCAGTCAACCCAGCGAAGGCAAGACGACGACCACCATCAATACCGCGATCTCGCTGGCTCAGTTGGGCGCCTCCATTCTGATCATCGATGCGGATATGAGACGGCCTTCGACGCATCGCGTTTTTAAGGTGCCGAGCAGCCCGGGTCTGTCGACATTTCTCTCACGTGATGTCGAGTTGGAGTCGCTGGTGCAGGAGCTTTCGGTTCCTAATCTGTCGCTCCTGCCGTGCGGACCATTGCCGCCCAATCCGGCGGAGTTGATCAGTTCGGCGAGGATGAAGGAATTGCTGCGGCAGGCGATGGAGCGCTACGACCACGTGCTCATCGATTCGCCACCGCTCATCAACGTCAGCGATCCGCTGATCCTGTCGACCCTGGTGGATGGAGTGATTCTGGTGGTGCAGGGTGGGCGCAGCTCACGAGCGATCGTGCGGCGCGCGAGGATCGAATTGACCAATGTCGGGGCCAAGATATTCGGTGTGGTGCTAAATAACGTGGATTGGAAACGCGAGGGCTATAACGACTACTACTATTACTATAATCGGTATTATTCGAGCGACTACGAAACGGACAGAGATCCGGAGCAGGCAAGCTCGAGTGGCGACTAAGGAAGTAAACGCAGAGACGCGGAGAAGCAGGAGAGACAGAGAGGACGGATCCGATCTCTGCGTTCCCTGCTTCTCCGCGTCTCTGCGTTAGAACTTGTGATAAACGAAATCGAGCTTCCCGAAAATCCTGTCGTTCGCATCCGGCCGAGTGGTCGCTGGGCGGCGCTCAATCTCCACGATCTCTGGGAGTACCGCGAGCTTTTCTATTTCCTCATCTGGCGCGATCTCAAGGTTCGCTACAAACAGACCCTCCTCGGAGTCGCCTGGGTCATCTTCCAACCCCTCCTGTCGATGATCATCTTTGCGTTTGTCTTCGGTCGTGTGGTCGGCGTTCCGTCCGATGGCATTCCTTATCCGCTCTTCGCCTATGCTGGCCTGCTGCCGTGGACATTCTTTTCCGGCGCGGTGACGCGAAGCGGAAATAGCCTTGTCGGCAGCGCCCACCTCATCACAAAAGTGTACTTTCCGCGGCTGATCATCCCCGGCTCGGCGGTGGCGGCGGGACTCGTCGACTTCGCGATCGCTTTCGTGCTCCTTGCAATACTGATGATCTACTACGCCATTCCGGTAGGCCTCGGCTTGCTCATGCTCCCGCTGTTGGTGCTCGAGACGGCATTGCTTGCGTTGGGGATTGGGATGTGGACGTCGGCCTTGAATGTGAAGTATCGGGATGTGGGGCATATTCTGCCATTTCTGATCACGCTGGGGATGTTTGCATCGCCGATCATCTATCCATCCAGCATTGTTCCGGCCAAGTGGCGCTGGTTGTTTGAGTTGAATCCGCTGACAGGAATTATCGAGGGGTATCGGTCGGCATTGTTTGGAAGACCATTCAATTGGACCGCGCTCGGATTGTCGGCGGTGGTGACGCTGGTGCTGCTGGTTTTTGCCGCGTACTCGTTTCGGAGTATGGAGAAGGATTTCGCGGACGTTGTGTGATGACGCTGGATGAGGCCATCACGCATCTGCGGAGTCAGCCAGAGCATTGGCAGCTGATCCACGATGCCTATCTCGGCGAAGATGTTTTTGAAGCTGCGGTGCGGTTTGAGGCTTCTGAGGAGTTCAGCGAAGTGATGCGGCTTTCGGAAGGACGAGTGAATGGGGGAACGGTCTTAGATCTTGGCGCCGGAACGGGGATCGCATCCTATGCATTTGCGCGAAACGAAGCCGCGTTAGTCTATGCGCTGGAACCCGACCCGAGCAAGATGGTCGGCAGAGGCGCGATCGAGCGGTTGAAGGATGTTGCGAGAATTACGGTTCTGGAGGCTGCGGCGGAGAGCATCCCCCTTGAAGATGAGAGTGTCGATGTAGTCTATGCGCGGCAGGTCCTCCATCACATTCGCGATTTGGGTAAGGCGATAGATGAGTGTTACCGAGTGTTGAGGCGGGGAGGCATGTTCATTGCGTCTCGCGAGCATGTGCTTCGGAGTGAGGAGGAGAGGCGGGTGTTTCTCGAGGAGCATCCGCTGCACAAGCTCGTGGGGAATGAGAATGCGTATTATCTGGGGGAGTATGTCTCGGCGATCCGCCAATCGCGGCTGCGATTGAGAAGGGTGTTTGGTCCGTGGGGTTCGGTGATCAATACGTTTCCCGGCGCGGTGAGTGAGGACGATTTGAGTAGATTGGCGAGGGATTTTTTGGCGCGCCGATTCGGGAGGTTGGGATATCGGGCAGCGCGCTTCGCGTGGGTACGTCAGGCGGCGTTGCGTGTATTTGGCGATGACACGCCTCCAGGTCGATTGTATACATTCGTGGCTGTGAAGTGAGGATGTGAGCGAGCATAAACAGATCGAAATGTATCGATGGAGCTC